>NZ_NFUX01000165.1:0-769 GCF_002264385.1 Paenibacillus sp. VTT E-133280 | reverse complement strand
GTGTCTTAACCCCTTGACCAACGGGCCTTATTGAAAACAAAATGTTTTGACAACAAAAAAGATTATATCATGTATTTCGAAGTATAGCAATACCTAAATTAATATATTTTCACTTTTCTCCTATAATAGCGTTAAAGTGATATCAAGCTTACTGGCTATCAACTCAACGACTTCTAAAGTAGTCAGGTTATTTGTGTCTAATTGATCTTTGAATACATCCTTATTAAGCCCTGTGAGGCATCTGTCGATCTGTTGAACGGCCCATGAGTCATTTCCTTCACCTCTACCACCCAATCTCTTGAGCAGCGTCTCTCGTGAGGCACACAAAGTAAAATGGTGAACCTCTAATCCCTCATTTATTAGATTACCAGCAATGTCCATCCAATATTCTGGGTTGACTATGGTCATAGGTACGATAACCGTTCCCCTATATTCGCTAGCTATGTATTTTAACATGGAATGGTTAATTTCACGCCAAAGATAATAGTCTTGAAAGTCACTTTTTGTCATCACATCAGGAATGTTTTCCCTTATGTAATACCCTACATTCTCTGGATCGTATACAAAAGAATTAGGAATTCTGCGATGTAATTCATATGCAGTTTCTGTCTTTCCCGCACCAAAAGCTCCATTGATCCATATTATCATGATCTTTATCCCCCATGAATAATCTATTAGTGACTCTATTAAAGCACATTATCATAAAAACCCTTACAAGCAAATACTCTGTACAA
The DNA here is from genome assembly GCF_002264385.1 of Paenibacillus sp. VTT E-133280. Classification (NCBI taxonomy): domain Bacteria; kingdom Bacillati; phylum Bacillota; class Bacilli; order Caryophanales; family Paenibacillaceae; genus Paenibacillus; species Paenibacillus sp. VTT E-133280. The sequence continues at coordinate 35 of NZ_NFUX01000165.1, read as the reverse complement.
GATATAACAAAAAGACCACTGTCGATGACTCAACA
>NZ_NFUX01000198.1:0-237 GCF_002264385.1 Paenibacillus sp. VTT E-133280 | reverse complement strand
TGTATCTTCTGTCGTCAGGCCGATGATACCAATCTGTTCGCCGTCTACTTCTTTAATCAGAGCAGGGTAGATGGTTGCTGCGTTACCTGACCGACCAATCTCGTTGGTGAACATTTTGCTTAGGATGTCATCCGCAGAGAAATTTACATTGGATGAGACAAAAGGGAACTTAGCGTTGCCGATGAATTTGGAAAGCGTCTCAGAATCTTTATCAAATTCATGGTTGCCGAAAGTCAT
>NZ_NFUX01000179.1:0-358 GCF_002264385.1 Paenibacillus sp. VTT E-133280 | reverse complement strand
TACTCTATTAAAACTAAGCAAAAAAGCAGCTCCGGTCTTCTTACTGCTCGCTGTGAGCTTGGCTTCATCCTCAACTTCAGCGGCTAAGGCTGATTCTATTCAGTTCAGTGACGTTCCGGCGAAGCATTGGGCGAAATCAGGAATTGATACGGCGGTGAAAAAAGGGTATGTAGTGGGATATCCGGGAGGGCTGTTTATGCCTAACGCTAACGTGACCCGTGCTGAATTTATCAAAATGATCGTGACAGCGACTGGGCAAAGCGTGGAGGAGACCGCAGGCAAATGGTATGAAAGTTACGTTAATGCTGCGGAAGTGGCGAAGTTGTACGTGAGCAGTGATTTTGCTAATTCGGAGCTG
>NZ_NFUX01000178.1:0-358 GCF_002264385.1 Paenibacillus sp. VTT E-133280 | reverse complement strand
TACTCTATTAAAACTAAGCAAAAAAGCAGCCCTGGTCTTCTTACTGCTCGCTGTGAGCTTGGTTTCATCCCCAACTTCAGCAGTTAAGGCGGACCCTATTCAATTTAGTGACGTTCCTGCGAAGCATTGGGCGAAATCAGGAATTGATACGGCGGTGAATAAAGGGTATGTAGTGGGATATCCCGGAGGGTTATTCATGCCTAATGCCAACGTGACCCGTGCGGAATTTATCAAAATGATCGTGACAGCGACTGGGCAAAACATAGAGGAAACCGCAGGCAAATGGTATGAAGGTTACGTTAATGCTGCAGAAGTGGCGAAGTTGTATGTGAGCAGTGATTTTGCTAATTCGGAGCTG
>NZ_NFUX01000125.1:0-8771 GCF_002264385.1 Paenibacillus sp. VTT E-133280 | reverse complement strand
CTCGCCGTGATCGTGTTACTGTTCTCGCCAATTTCTCCGTTCTCCGCGAGATTATAGAGCTCAAGCTCATACATAGCGTACATGCCCCATGTCGTATAGTTCGCATCGTTGATCTTTATTCTGAGCTTTAGCGCATCTCGTACTTCAGGAATATTGGCAAAGGTATGCTCCATAACGCCGTCATCTTTGCTGCCTTTCCATTGGATGGGTACCCCCTGTGCTATGGTTTCAAAGTTTATTCCGTCTGTAGAAGCCTGAACATCGATATTGGAAATACCCTGAATTAATCCAGATGTCGTAGCCATGACGACGGTGTTAAAGGTTTGCGGTTGTTCCCAAGTAAGATTAATCTCATGCGGAAACGGATGTTCGTTATTGTAGCCTCGCGAACTTGCGAACATGGTATACATAATACCGTCAACCATTTTCTTGGCACTATAGTCCTCGCCTTCACGTTCTGCCGTTGCTGTAATCTCAGAATAACTTCTGGCAATATTGGTACCTAGCCCATCCTCATTTCCTTTGAGAAAATTCAACGTGTAGAGCTTTGTAGTCGTCCCGTCGCTTGCGGTAGACCTGATATGAATCACACTTTTTCCGAATGGAATGTCAAAAGTCTGCGCTGTGTTATTGGCGACAGTCTTTCCGTTGACCTGCAAGGTACCCGCTCCGTCCGAAAGCGTTGGCGTAATCGTGATGGTGCTTACATCATTAGGAATCATTACAGGGTAGGTCGTCGTGCTATTGTCAAACTTAAAAGAAGGAACATTAGGGATTATTAAATTACTCAGCGTTCCGTCTGCTATAGGGTTAATCTCTCCGTTATCTGGAAGATTATAAAGCTCAAGTTCATATAAAGCATATATTCCCCAATACGTATTGTTGGCGTCATTGACCCGTATCCTCAGCTTCAGCGCGTCATTAACTGTAGGGATATTAGCATACGTGTATTCCATCTTGTTGTCGTCTGTGCTGCTATGCCATTGAATCGGTACCCTCTTTGCAATGGTGGTCCAATTCGTTCCATCTGAAGTAGCCTCAACATCAATATCCGTTATCCCCTGTAATAACCCTGATGGCGTAGCCATGACAATCGTATTAAAGGTCTTCTGTTGATTCCAAGTAAGATTGATCTCATGCGGGAACGGTACGATGCTCGTATACCCGCTAATACTCGCAAACATGGAACCGTAACTGCCGTCAACCATATTTGAAACACCATAGCCGGTACTGTCTTCCCTGGCAGCTGTTGCTGTAATAGCTGAATAACTTCTCGCAATATTGGTGGTCGGTTGATTTACATTGCCTTTGAGAAAGTTCAACGTATAAAGTCTCGTGGTTTCCCCATCACTTGCGGTAGAGCGAATAAGGATCTTACTTTTGCCTGTAGGGATGTTGAATGTAAGCCTCTCACCGCTGCCGTAACGTTTCCCGTTGATATCTAGGGTGCCATTTGCATCCGCAAGCGTTGGCGTAATCGTGATCACGTCTACATCGTTCGGAATAATGGCCTGGTAATTAATATTGTTTTTATTAAAAAGAACCGAAGGCGCGTTAGTCAGGTCCAAACTTTGCAGCGTTCCGTCATAGAGCTCCTGTCCTTCATACATGCTTACTCTGAAGCCGTCAACGAATAGGTTTTTGTTCTCCAGATTCACTACCTTGATCGTATGCTTGCCTGCTGACAAGTTATGATTGCTGTATACCGATATCGAATCGAGTTGAACTTTTTCATATAGGTCTATAATCACTGGCGCGGAATCGTCGATGGATACGGAAATTTTACCAGAGCCTTCATTTTTCTCCGCGATAAGATCGATACCAGCCCCTGTAAAAGTATAGGTCAATTCATCATCCGCTTTTAACGTGCCTTGAACGCCTCCCATATAAGCGTATTTCCGGCTTTTTGCAAACCATTCACCATCAAAAGTGATCTCACCGGTCGCGTTATCGGTCATGTAAGTCATAGGTACATCCTGCCCATCGTAGGGACTAGTTGGCACAGGAATTTCACCCAATGTTTCTCCGGCCGCCGCTTTAACCAGATAATCATGAAGCTTGCTGATATATTCATTATCCAGGGTATATTTTCTCGGATCAGACGGGTTAACAGCGCTATCTACTATACGTTTTGCAAGCCCAGGATTGGTTTGCTTGAGTTGGTGCATCAGTTCGTATTCCTCAAGTCCGTCTCTTTGGGCCTCGTAACGCAGTGAGCTCTTAACCGTCATATGTTCCTTGTCTGGATATACGATCGTAGAATCTCCATAATGAGGGACATACCATACGTTCCATCCCCAATGTAAGTGTCCTTGTACACCTTCTTGACTAAGATTCCAGAATAACAGTCTGCCAGTCAATATGGGCTGCGTCCAGAATCTGTTCAACCACGGAGCCGGATTCGCATCGCAAGTATACACCCATAAGTCTTTACCTGCCGCCTGCTCCGCTTTATAGAGACTTTTCTTGTCCTCGAAAACTGGGGTTAACGGGACCCACACATCCACATAAGGTTTGATGGTATCGTTCATTAGAGTACCGGCCGCATCAGCATCCAAAGTCTTGAAATCCGGAACGACCTCTTTTATTTTTCTAGCGATATAGGTCATATAGTTTGTAATGCTCGAACCGTTAGGTTCGTCCTTAGTATGCTGATACCAAGTAATACCATTAAGCCAACCTTTTTCCTTTAAATGATCGTGCAATGCTGTCAAGTAGTTCGTAAGATAAGCGTCTGTAACAGGTAGTGAATCGAATTCAGGTACCGACGTTTTCCACGGATCTTGTGGATTATTATTGTTTGGTCTCTCACTTTGTGGCATTTGTTCTAACGCATGGATCAAGTGTATGTTCGCAAAATGAGTAATTCCTCTATCCATAAAGGTTTGAACATATCGATCGAACAAAGACCAATCGATATTCTCCGGTATCCCGTCTTTAAAAGACACCATCTTGGTACCCTTTTCGTTTAATAATAAGTCTGTACGAACCCAAATCATGTTCTGGCGATAGTCGGTCATAGTTTTGGCAAAATTATCCATAAGGTCAAACCACTCATCGCTATACGTATCTACTCCATAATAGTTCTCGCCAACGTCATAACTAGATTGCGTTAAAGGATCATCTACAATCTCAGGTGGATTACCTCCAATCATAAAACCATTCGTCATCGACCATTGATAATTAACGAAATTAGCCTCAGAGGTTGGAGGGATTGCAGCGTTAGCAACTTCAACGTTAATAGGTACTTGATAATCGCCCAACGTCGTTTTCATCGTAACTATACCGGAATAGAGGCCCGGAACAGCATCGGCAGGGACATAATTCGTTATTAAGATGGGCTGAGTTGAATTTGCCGCCACATTTATAGAGGTATCGTTCGAAAGAGGGTCGGGAATCTCCGATAAGGGGTAGATTTGCGTGCCTACTAAATCCGGTCGATATTGATTGGGCTGCACGGTATCCTCAAGCACGTATTCTTCAAAATGATAGCTTAAGTTGCTGTTTGAGATCGTATTTCCAGGAGATACAAGATCGGAAAATTCAATTCCTGTAATCTTAAAATCGCTTGCACCTCTTACAGCAATTTGCTCACTTTCGTATTCGTTTTTGGCTGAAACAAGATCAATGCTGTTGTCAGGATTTGCAGGGATCGTGCTGGTCCTATATAAGGACTTCAATGCATTAACCACCCACACATCCAGGTTGCTGCTGTCAGCATGGACACTAGGCGCATTGCCCTGGAAAAATGTACTTACTAGAATCATGAAACAGATCATTGTATACATTGCCCGTTTGAACATAGATCAACCATCCTTTCATACTTTAATTAATGTTAGAACACAATTAAAGCGCTCACATTATGCATTATAATCTCAATTGAATTCTTGCTAAATAAGAGTATTTTTTGAAATCTAACAGATTTCGATTGTAAATAAGAAGAAACGCCTTTGGCGTCCTAATAAGGACGCCAAAGGCGTTTCTGCGATCATGAATCTTCTTCTCTTATGTGACGATACTGCGGTATGCGTACGATAACGGAAGTGCCAATTCCAGGTTGACTATGAATATTGATCCCGTACTCAGATCCAAATAAGAGCTGTAATCTTTCTTGCACATTCTTAATGCCATAGCCGGAACTTTCTTGTTCAAGAATACGCGCGATCATATACGGTTCCATTCCGACACCATTATCCTCCACGACAAAAACAATATCCTCACCGTCGAGACTTGCCCGCAGGATGAGTTTACCTCGCCCCTCCCGCTTCAGATCGATGCCATGCATAATCGCATTTTCAACAATCGGCTGTAAAATTAAATGAATCATTTCAAATTGAAATACCTTGTCGTCGGCATCAAATTCTACGTCAAATCTTGAATTGTGCATAGCTAATTGAATATGTATGTATGCTTGAACGTTGGTCCATTCATCTTGAATCGCAATAATCTGCTTCCCTTTATTTAAAGTCGTTCTGTAATAACTAGAAAGGTTATTTACCAAGTCACTAATTTCTTGAGCATCGATTCGCAGCGCTTTGGAATTAATTAAAGATAAAGAATTATATAGAAAGTGGGGATTGATCTGAGCTTGCAGCGCTTTGAGTTCAGCTGACTTTTGCGTGACTTTTGTTTGATATACTTCCGAAATGAGTTGATTAATTTGTTTAAGCATAGAACCGAAACGATCAGTAAGCTGCCCGATTTCATCTTTGGAATTCGTGGATACAACAACCGTAAGATCACCATCTTCCACCATCTTCATTTTGGTATTTAATTTCTCGATTCCTCTTAACAGCGTCTCTGAGAACAAGAAGATTATGATACTGAGGAAAACCATACAGATGAGTACAATGATACCCGTGGCGCTTAAAATATTGCGAATGCCTGTATTGTATTGATCATCGGAAACCAAATAATGCAGGACCCAATCGGTTTGCGGAATATCTTTGTTTATAACAAGGTAGGATTCGCCACCTAAGCTTGCTTTTGAAGTACCACTCCTTGAAAGGGATTGAAGCTGAACATCATCCATCTGCGGGGCATGCTCTGTTAACACCGGCTGATTCTTTTGATCGGTAATAATGATGCCCCTACCTTCATTCATCTTGCCAATGAAATCACCGAAGATTTTATTGTAATCAAACCGGACGTAAAGTTCAGCGCTCACGATTTGAAGATCGATATCGCGAATCACTCGAGTGGCAAACAATTCTCCATCCTCGAACCACCACTTCGTTGACTCGCTGCTCTTTGTCGCTTCATACCAATCCTTATCCTTAACTGCTGAAGAAGGCGTAATGAAGTTTCCTAATTCGGATTGCCGATTCTCAGAATACAACATAATCTCAGTCATATCCCCAACCATATACATTAAATTAAAAAAAATAGGTTCAATTTTATCATTCAACGTCTTAAATTGAGCGTACAAATCCTGATCTGGATTACTCATCAAATCAAGAAGCGCAGGGTGAAATACAATCGATTTCATGGATACATCCTGTCTCTGAAGACGGTAACTAATTTCTAACGCCAGCTTCCTCGCCTCGTTATCCGCGCTTTGCTGAACCTGGCTTTTCAATGAAGCTTTGGAACTTTGATAGGCATACAAGCCCAGTACAATCGTTGGCAGGAAGATAACAATCACATATGAAAGCAATAATTTCTGACGCAGGCGGATATTACGAATAAATTTGAGCAGACTCATCTTCTTCCGCCACCCTCCCGATATTGAATAGGAGTCAGGCCGTTATGCTGCTTAAACATTAAATTAAAATAGGAAGTATTCGCAAATCCAACTGTACTGGCAATATCAACAACTTTAATCGTTGAATCTCGCAGTAGCTCCTTCGCTCGCTCCATACGTACAGCTGTAATATATTTGATTAGGCTTTGACCTGTACTTTTTTTAAAGAGGAAACTTAAATAACTTGGCGATAAAAAGACGCGATTCGCTAAATAGTCAACCCCAATATCATTTCCGTACTCCATCTGGATGAGCATCTGTACATCTTCAATTACTTTGCGGCTTTGATCATCTGTATTTGTTTTAATTTGCAGCAAATGCTCCTGAAAAACAGATAAAATGACTTGCCTCAACTCAGCAATTGAATTGCAAAGTGCGATTCGCTCCAAACCTTCCTTTAGTAAACTGCTGCTTTTTTTGCCTTGAAGCTCTACTACTTTTTTCAATATTTCTGTAAATAAAAGTTTGGCATACATAGAACTAAAGCGCTTACTATTTCTCATACCCGCAATGAGATACTCTATTTGATGCTCGAGTGTACGATATTCATTTCGTGCAATGGAAGTATAAATCTCCTTAAGCATAAGCTCTAACGATTCGTCGTCTATCTGGTCATGAATGCTTTCGGCATCTTTGGAACAAACGACACTTCTATCCATAAAAAACCGAAAATTCATTAACTCTTCCATTTGGGTGAACTCGCCATGAAGCCCCTCTAGCTTATCTACCGGACTACCGACAATAATTAAACATCGCCGGTCGAAGCGAGTCTCCAGCCATTCTTTAACCTTTTCTCCATAAGTCATAAGCTCTTGCCCGTTAGCACTGTTCTTTGAAGCGGGATCAATAACGACGAGCAGGATGCTTTGGTATTCATTGATATGTAATAAAAGAATCTCATGTTTACTAGTCGATTGAAGAAATTCAAACGCTTCTGTATGATGTTGATCAAAAAAGTGACTTTGCAATCCAATCATAATTAAATACATCCGCTTATTTTCCAGATGATTTAGGCCAGCAAAAGCTGCCCGTTCCTCGTAATGGACGTCACTCTCACGACCTTGAATGAGATCAAACAGGAGCTTTTCTTTCTCATACGCCACTCCTTTATGAAAGCCCTTGATCAGCAACTCGTCCTTCTCTCTCTGAAGTCGTTCGTCATCTAGTATAGAGATTATGGATTGGAATACTTTGAGGAATTCCTTCACATCGATCGGCTTCAACATATAACTAACCGTCCCAAGTTGAATCGCTTTTTGTGCATATTCAAATTCCCCGTAAGCACTGTAAATAAGCACCTTAAGGTCCGGAATGACTATCTTTGCCTGCTTGATTAACTCTAGACCGTCCATGAAAGGCATGCGAATATCCGTGAATAATAGATCTACATGATGGCCCCTTATATATTCCAGCGCTACTTCCCCATCGTTGGCCTGAGCAACAGAAAAAGGTAGAGCATGCTTCTGAATAAGCCATTCAATCGCATCGATTTCAGCTTGTTGATCATCGACTACTAGAATATGATACATATTTTCCTCCTATCCGTTCATCGGGCGGTATTTACTCGCTTCCAGAGGATACTTACTACAAACCAAAGCATAGCACACTAGGCATTCCAATTCATACCATGTTACATTAACCACATGATTTGGTTTCTATTGTCAGATGGATTCTGTTAGATTTCGAAAAAATCTGTTATTTCGATGGAAATGGCATTTACATTACAATGAAATCTATACCGAAAAACTTATTTTCTAAATTTGGGAGGTCTTTGGATGAAGAGAACGTGGTTAGTTCCCACTACCGCTTTACTCACCTTGTCAATTCTATTTACAGGCTGCAGTTCGAACAGTACGAACAACAGTAGCGCTAAGGAAAGCGCAACACCAAATAATACAAAGACACTGGAAGAATCAAAGGCTCCAGAAGCGGTAAAGAAAGTAAAGGTCAGATTATCGTATTGGAACAAAGAAGACAGTGTAAAGGCACTTCTGCAATTATTCAAAGATAAACTTCCCGATATAGATGTGGAGTATCAGTTCATCGATAACAAGACTTACGTAGATGTCATCAAGACACAGCTAGCAGCAGGCGAAGGTCCTGACATTATTGGTGGAGTAATCGACGCAAATACCGTCAAGACAGGGTATTTCGAAGATTTAACAGAACGTTATGCCAGCAAGTATTATGAAACCGGTACGTCCACCGCAACATTTGATAATAAACTGTACGGGTTGCCGCAAGCTAGTTGGTTTAACGGGGTTTACTATAATGTTGATCTATTTGCCAAATATGACCTGAAAATACCAACAACACTTGATGAGTACTTCCAAGTAGCAGACGTGCTGAAGAAAAATGGAATTAAACCCCAAGCGATTGGTCTAAAGAATCCTAACGTAGCAGGCCAGTCCTTCCTTGGTTTGGCCCTCAATGATTTTATCGGCACAGCAGAAGGAAAACAATGGAACGATGATTTTGGTAAAGGAAACTCAAAAATGGTCGATGCGCTGGAGCCTGCTTTGACGACATGGACCGAATACTTGAAACACGGTGTCTTCACCAAGGATATGCTTGGACTTGAAGAAGAACAAGCGATTGACGAATTTACAAGCGGCAAGGCAGCGATGTTCCAAGCAGGACCTTGGTATATGGAAACTTTTAAGCAAAAGGCACCTGACATAAAGATTGATATGTTCCCGAACCTGGGTACAAAAGGCGGCCCGGGTTGGATGGTCGGTGGTCCTGGGGTATCGTTTGGTTTGAATGCGAAGTCCAAAGTCAAGGATGCAGCGTACAAGGTGCTTGACCTGTTATCCACACCAGAGGGTCAGAATGCTTACTGGGTTGATAATAAAGGAGGTTCCTCTTTTTTGAAAGGGGTTACTTTTGAAATGCCGGCAGAGTACAACGGTGCTCAAGAGGCTTTCAAGGCGGGTAATGTCATGTACCCTGTTAATAATTGGGGCGTTGCTGGTCCTGCTTTCTCAGATTTAGGAAAAGGTATTCAAGAAATCATAGCAGGTACTAA
>NZ_NFUX01000182.1:0-344 GCF_002264385.1 Paenibacillus sp. VTT E-133280 | reverse complement strand
AAAAATGCCTTTTATAAATCGATAGACAGTTTTAAAGAGATTGGAACGGGTTTTGTAGGTACATTAAGAACTCGTGCGGATAAGGCCACAGACTCCCCCTATGACTTTTTCAACTGGTTAACATTAGGGATAACAGGAGATATCCCGGTCGGGATATATGAAGCAGCCAAAGATCGATCAGAGCATATGTTTGATTCAAAGGAGAAGTTTGCGGATTGGTTAACACTTGGAACAGTGGAGATGGCGAAAGGAGCATTTAATCCAGACGAAGCATGGTCAGCGGATCATTGGCTCAACAGTCTGGGAATGGTAACTCTGTTGTATGGTCCGGTAGAAAAATCTTT
>NZ_NFUX01000005.1:0-173100 GCF_002264385.1 Paenibacillus sp. VTT E-133280 | reverse complement strand
TAATCAATATGACACTAAATGGTGTCCTATTGGGTGCTGATGAAGTATAATCGGTGACACTACAGGTAATATTACGGAAAAGGTGGGGGTGGTTTTGAACGATAATAGTCAAGTGAGGGATGTTTATGACGCTGTTGCAGATCCAACTAGGCGAAAACTACTTCAAATATTGGCTGATGTTGATGAATTACCCCTACATGAAATTACGGTTCATTTTGAAATGGGTCGTACTGCAGTTTCTAAGCACTTGTCTATTCTTAAAGATGCTGATCTTGTAATTGCTCGAAAGGTTGGTAGAGAAACGAGATATAGGTTGAATGCCAATCCATTGAAAGAAATTCGAGATTGGGTATCTTTTTATGAAGGTTTCTGGAAAGAAAGAATTGATAAACTAAAACTTTTATTGGAGGAAGAACTATGAAACCAGATGTATCCTTAGATTTTCAATTTACAAGTTCAATCGAGAAGGTATGGAACGCTTTAACGGATTCAGATACACTTGCGAAATGGATTTGGAGCAATGACTTTAAACCAGTCGTAGGACATAAATTCCAATTTCGTGCAGAGCCTAATGAATGGTGGGATGGCATTGTAAATTGCGAGGTTCTCGTAGTAGAAGAGCCACATACATTATCTTATACTTGGCATAGTGCCGGAGAAGGCACTACGGTTACTTGGACTTTGAGCAAAGAGTCTGACGGTAAGGTTCATCTTCATCTTGGTCAATCTGGATTTAGTGAAGAAACCAAAGCACGTCAAGGTGCGATCGAAGGGGCTAAATATGCCTGGACGAATATGGGCAGCCAGCTTGAAAAGGTATTAGCAGAATTGTAAAATAAATCGCCAATGATTCAAAATCATTGGCTTGGTTCAAGAATAGGGCGCTTTTCTGAAATACGGAAAGTGCCCTTTTTAATGGAATAAATCATGGCAATACTATTTGAAGAGAATGGAGATGAGATGAAATCACTATGAGAATAAACCGATTAATTGCAAACAATATTAATAAATTAGATGCAGTACTACCAGTAGAGCAATCCCTAGGGATTGCAGGTTTGTCTGGTTCTGGTAAAACAACCTTTTGTCAAACCATCGGCGAAGAATCCAAGAAGCGTCTCGTTTCTTTATTGCCAAAGGCAGAATATCAGTATTTATTCCCTAACATTATGGAAACTAACTTTAGTGCGATCCAGATGGAAGAAATGCCACTTGTACTTTTTCTAGGGAGATCATCGATTTCTTCCAATCCTCGATCAACCATAGGCACACATACGGGTGTGTTTACAGAGATTCGCGTTACGCTTGCTGAACAATTCAACCTATCTCCTGAGGTATTTTCATTTAATAATGAATTAGGTTGGTGTCCGGATTGTAAAGGTCGCGGCACCACTAAAAATATCGAATGTAAAAAGTGTAAGGGTAACCGCTATAATCACGAAACTGAACAATATAAAATAAAGGTATTGAATCAAGACATGAGTATTTCCGATATCAATGACTTGAGTATTGAAACTATTTTTTCTTTGGCAGAAGTGCTGAATATTAGTGAAGGTAAACAAAACATTCTAAAGAACATAATCCATATGAATATTGGTTATTTAACCTTAAATCGCATTATGGGCACATTGTCAGGAGGAGAGTTAACACGACTTTACTTGGCAGAATTCATGGCAACCAGTGAAAATACAGTAATTATTATTGATGAAATCTCTGTGGGTCTGGATCATCAAACCCTTTTGAAAATATTAGAACAGATTAAACAGCTAGGATTTAAAAATCAAATTTGGCTCATTGATCATTCTGACACGGTATTAGATATTACGGACGAGCAATTGTTCTTTGGACCAGGTAGTGGTAAGTACGGTGGGAAAATTGTTGAAGAATCGCCACGTCCAAGCCCGATCAATGGAGACATTAATCAGGTTGCACCAACAGAATACTATCATTTTCATGATCTTTATTGCCGTAATATTCAAATGGCCGAAATTCAGATCCCCCGCAATAGAGTTGTAACTTTCACAGGTGAATCTGGTTGCGGTAAATCCACACTCGTTAATGAATGTATGTCCAAAGATTTCCAGAAGCGTTATCCCAAAGATAAACTGGTGATTGTAGGGCAAGATCGGAACCAATCGATAACCAGTCGGTCGACGGTTGCGACGTTTCTAGATATTAAAAGAAAGCTCACCAAATATAGTGAAGAGATTGATGAACTTTTCCAGCGCTCCATAGAAGATATTATTGATGAACTCCCAAATGAAGATATTGCACATAGACGCTTAAGCTTATTGATCAAGCTTGGACTTGGTTATTTAACGCTGGAGAGAAAAACACAGTCATTATCAACCGGTGAATTTCAATGTGTCCATTTAGTTTCCGAGCTATTTGCGGGTTCTAGAAACCCGAATACGCTTTTTATTTTTGACGAGCCTTCCAAAGGGTTATCACAAAATATTCTAAATCAGTTCATTGACAGCATCAGGGTTATTCTTCAGGATGAATCCGTCTCTATTATGATGATTGAACATAACTCATATATGTTAGAAAACTCTGACTTTATCGTTGATTTTGGCAAAAGACAGCTCGAACCGGTGGAGCATCTCGATGTTGTCAGCCATGAAGCGTATTATCGTCAACTTAACCGTGAAGATCATGTCGCTCCATTACAAATTCCTTCCACACTGCGGCAACAAAATGGCGTCAACTATTTAAAAGAAGATCAGATTGCCTATTTCAAAAATGCAGAAAACATCTATAAAGGTGGTATCCTAAAAAGCTTATCCTCCATGGCACGTTTGATATATGGTGAATATGAATCAGATACGATTGCACCGGTCATTGCCATTGATCTGGAAAGACATTTATATAGTCAATATACTTTTCTATATGAAATTGGTGGTTTGATCAACCATATTGTTACGGCGCATCCAACCAATAAAGATACGAGCAGCTTCGATTTCTACTATCAAGATAATCATTGTCCGTGCTGTAAGGGACGACGAGTCATTGAAAAATTTGATTTTGATGTGGTGCTTCAAGACAAAAATGTACCATTCTGGGAGGGCTTATTACATCCAGATGCAATGGATATTCTAAAATTCTATCAATTTCCCAAAATCAAATTCATCTTTGAAGAGATTAAGAATGAACTCGGACAAGATCTCAGCAAGAGCTATAATGAGATGACGGATGCAGAGAAGCATACGTTTTGGTATGGGTATTGGGAAAAGTCATTTTATGATAAAGCCAGCAAGGCAACAAGAACTTGGGAAGGTTTTAATTACATCATTGGGAACTACATGGTGATCTCGAAGGCGATCATTAAAGAGCATATTAAGCAGTCGAAAATAATGATTACCTGTCCAATCTGTAAAGGAACCGTACTGAATCATCATAAAAAGCTCAAGTTTGGCGACACGGATATCCGTGAGATTATCGGGATGCCTCTGGATCAAGTGATTGGAACCGTTGGCGAATTACAGGTGCTTGAAAAAATGAAAGCCATTGTCGGCGGTGATATGGTTCTGACAGAGGATGTCTCTCTATTGCCAAGAGAAACACAAGTCGCTCTAAAAATGCTTGAACTAGAGCTGGCAAGCTTTGCGCACTATGAAATGGTGTTACAAAATGCTTTGCCATTCTGGGGCAATATTAGCGGCAGTATTGAATCCATCAGCGTTAATAATCGGATTACAATTTGTGATTTTGACAATATCAACGAAACTAGAGAAAACATCATCGATAAGTATTTCACGAATGGAAAATACAAGAAACTGACCTATGTCTATGAAGCGTTTGGGTACAAAAAACTGGTCACTTTGATTAATAAGATAAAGGCCAGTCAACCCTGTCCATTTTGCAAAGGAAAGAAAGTCATATCAGAAGATGGACTGCATGATGGCGTTTATAAGTTAACCATTCCATGTGTTCGTTGTTATGCCAGTGGCATTAATGATGAAGGCCGGAAGGAAACGGTTGAAGGCATTGATGTGCAGACCTGGCTAACAGGTACGGTAAGTGATGTCGTGACAGAAAGCTCAAATATTGCGGCCGTAGCAGATATTCCAATCTTCAATCGTATTCGTGAGTTGAATAAACAAGAAATGATGGCCGTTTATCAATATCTTGAACAAAATAACTAAAGAAGTGCACCGCTTAGAATAGACATTGGATCAACCTCAGGGTAATTCCGATGAAATTCTAGGGGTGCATTTTTTTATGCAGCAATGAAAAGTCTTGAGTGACTATATCGTCACTTATAGTGTCACTGAAGAGTCACTTTGGAGAGATATACTAAATCCATTGACAAAATGGAGGGAATTGTGAAGACATTATGGGAGTGAAATTACGAAAAATCCTTAGTATAGGAACTATTCTTTACACGCTTTTAATTTTATATTTTTTGTTTTTTGCTTTCAACAGAGTAGCGCATCAATACAGTGAGTATGGGTATACGTTTATGTGGATTCCGGAAGGTGTCCCGCTGCTTTTTCCAAACCTTTCTGACCTCTCCTTTTCTTGGATTTATAATTTGGGGAATGTCGTTGCATTTATCCCATTTGGGATACTAATCCCATTATTGTATTCTACATCTTTTAAAAAGTTTATCCTCATGTTTATCCTTAGTATTTTCGTACTGGAAACTCTTCAATCTTTAACTTTTCTAGGTACATTTGATGTAAGTGATATCATATCCAATACTTTAGGAGCTACCATCGGATATTGTGCCTATAGGATAGGATTTATTACAACAATCACTTGGAGATCACTAGTTAAATCGGCGTTAACTGTTGTTGTTCTATTGATAGCAATCATGGGGATCTCTGAGATCATTGATTTTACTTTGGAGAAAAAGGAAGGCGTTATCCATGGACTTCAGGAGGTGAAAGAACTTACTGGAAATATGCCTATCACGCAAGATCTTCCCAGTTTAACAATCACAGGTAAGACCATAAACCCGAAAATGAACTTGTATAGCAGTGAAGGTGAGGAAACTCATCAATACAAATACATTTTGGGGGATAAAAAAGAGATATTGTTGTATCTTAACTTTGCTTTCCCTGTCAAAGATGATTCTAGCAGTGAACTAATTATTGTAGCTGATGATAACGTAATCTTTCAAACGGCTGAACAATATAGTCCGGATATTGAGCTTATAAATACTTCGTTAATTACCGTAAACGAATTAACCATTATCCTGAAAGGGAATGTGAAGTTATGGGATGTTGGTTTTAGTGAAATGAAACACTGGTGGGAATAAGAAATAACCCTTCGTTAATTTATTTAACGGAGGGTTTATTTTGTAGCCTATCCCTTATACATATTCCGATATACCGCCGGGGTGAGGTTCTCGAACCTTTTGAATATTTTAATAAAATAGCCCGTATCACAGAATCCTAAATCATCGCTCACTTGATGAATGGGGGCTTCGGTGGACTCCAGCAACTGTTTAGCCCATTCAATCTTGAGTCTGGCAACGAAGAGGGAGAAATTCTCACCTGTTTCTTTGGTGAATATGCGGCTGAAATAACTGGGGCTGATATGACAAAGCTTGGCCATCTCTTTTAGATTGAAATTTTCATTCTTGTGCGCATAGATGTAATCAAACGCAGGCTGAAGTACAGTATTTGAAGCGACGAGCCTTTGAGCTCCATTTTTCAATTTGGTCTCAATGAGCGCCCCTGACAACTCTTGCTGAAGAGACTGGATTTTGCGATAGGCCAGGTCTGTCTCTTCAACAGTTTCTGCGGAAGTAGAGGTATCCATATCTGTGGTCAGCACTCTTTTGTACAAATCGACGGTAGTACGCTTCTGGATCGCTTCTTCCACGATGTAGGTACTTAACTGAAGTAGTAGGTCCACGCACTTCGTTACTTCATCGTAGGATAAGACAGGAAGTGCCTCGTAATCCTCTTTGAGTGCTTGAAACTTCAGGTTCGACTCAACATTAGGGGGTCTAGATACAATCTGCTCCAGATGTGACACGTCAGGTTCACGAAGCTTGAGCTGTCCGGCCATAATTGCTCCCAGATATTGATCGTCAATAATAATGGGTATGGCAATATCAATAATATTGAAATGGCATAAATAAATATAAGGCTTGTTCTGGCGAACAGCTTCAATGCCGGCACGAGCATCACATTTTTGACAGTAGGGAGAGAGAGTAGAATCTTGGCGCACGCCTTGGCAGAAAGGCTGACAGAAGCTGTGCTTAGTCACGGGAACCCCTTTATAATCTACGGTAAGAATCGCCATTTTAGTCACGAGCGACAGAGAGTCCTGTAGTTTCTCCCATTTCTTCAAATCAATTATTTCTTCTAAATTAAATCGAGATTTGGACATCACGATAATCTCCTAGGAAAGTTATAGAAACATAATGAACATTATAGCGAATTTTTGTGCAAAAGGACAAGATAATACAATTTATTAATGAGAAGACAAAAAAACTCGATAAGAAAACGCTTTAATCTGATCTTATTGTTTCATGCATACCGAAATAGAGCAATCTATAATAATAACTATATACAACCTAGGAGGAATGAAAATGAGAAGAGCGTTTATCAGTCCGACGAAATATGTACAAGGTGAGAATGAACTTTTGAATTTAGGTTATTTTGTAAAAACATTCGGGGATTCTGCACTACTCATTGCCCATCCAGATGATGTTACACGTGTGAAAGATAAATTGGAGTCAACTAAACAGAAATTTAATATAACGCTTGTTGAAAGTGGCTTCCAAGGGGAATGCTCAAGACAAGAAGTCGCAAGATTACAAGCTCTAGCCAAGGAACATCAATGTGCATGTACGATTGGTTTGGGTGGAGGTAAGGCAATTGATACGGCAAAATGCGTAGCAGAAGGAGAAGCATTGATCATCGTTCCGACGATAGCAGCTACGGATGCACCAACCAGTCATTCCGCCGTCCTCTATACTCCTGAAGGGGAATTTGATGATTATGCTTACTTCAAGCAAAGTCCGAGTGTAGTATTGATCGACACCACAGTGATCGCCAAAGCACCGACAAGATTTCTTGTTGCAGGGATGGGAGATGCACTCTCCACTTATTTTGAAGCAAGAGCTACAGCAAATTCTTATTCTAACGTAAATGCCGGCTTACCTTGCGGAGTTCGTGAAGGAGTATGTGGGGAAGCTAAGGGGACAATTACCGCGCTAGGTCTTGCCAGACTATGCTATGACACTTTACTTGAAAATGGCTTCAAGGCGAAACAAGCCTGCGATCTGAATATCGTAACACCAGCTTTGGAGAATATCATTGAAACCAATATTTTGTTATCTGGATTAGGCTTTGAAAGCGGAGGTCTGGCTGCGATTCATGCGATTCATAATGGTTTAACAGCTTTAGAAGGAACACATCATTATTATCATGGTGAGAAGGTAGCCTTCAGTACAATTGCTCAGTTAGTGCTTGAGAATGCGGATCGTACTGAATTAAGAGAAGTATTGGACTTCTGTCTGTCGATTGGTCTTCCCGTGTGCCTAGCGGATATTGGAGTGGAGCAAGTCACTTACGAAGAACTTCTTGAGGTGGCTAAAAAAGCTTGTATTGCTGAGGAATCCATTCATTCCATGCCGTTCCCAATTTCAGAGGAGGCGGTTGCATCAGCCATTATGGCTGCCGACCAATTAGGCCGTCAATATAAATTAAGTAAGGAGCTTTAAGATGAAGAAAATTATGAACAAACCGGAAACGTTAGTCCGGGAAATGTGCAATGGACTTGTCTTGGTGCATCCTGAGCTGGATTTCAACGATAAATTCAAAGTGATTTCTAAAAAAGAAATCAACAACAATAAAGTTACTTTAATTAGCGGTGGCGGAAGTGGACATGAACCGGCCCATGCCGGGTTCGTAGGCAGCGGTATGCTGGATGCAGCCGTGTGTGGCGATGTGTTTGCATCTCCATCTCAGATTCAAGTCTATCAAGCGATCCGCCGTTCTGCGAGCAATAAGGGAACGCTGCTTATTATTAAGAACTACAGCGGCGATATCATGAACTTTAAAAATGCAGCCCATCTCGCAAGCGAAGACGGTATCCAAGTGGAATATGTAAAGGTGGACGATGACATTGCCGTCGAGGACAGTCTTTATACGGTAGGGAAAAGAGGGGTAGCTGGAACCGTTCTTGTTCATAAAATAGCTGGGGCTGCCGCAGAAGCTGGATTGTCTCTGGCGGAAGTGAAAGAAGCAGCTCAGCATGCGATTGATCATGTTCGGACTATCGGCTTCGCCTTCACTTCTTGCACCGTTCCTGCCAAAGGAACCCCGACGTTTCATATCGAAGAGGATGAGATGGAATACGGTGTCGGAATTCACGGTGAACCTGGAATACGCAGGGAAAAAGCCGTATCAGCGGATGAACTGGCGCAGCGAATGGTTACGTCCTTGCTAAGCAACTTGCAAATGAACGATGAGTCGCAGCAAGAAGTTGCGGTTCTGATCAATGGATTTGGTGGAACACCACTGCAAGAGCTTTATTTGTTGAATAATTCTGTGATCCGTGAATTGACGGCGAAGAATAAGCAAGTGTTTAAAGTATTTGTCGGCAACTATATGACCAGCATCGATATGGCTGGCGCATCAGTGTCGATTATGAAGCTGGATGAGACGTTGAAGAAATGGTTGTCTGCTCCGTGCGATACACCGGCATTGTCGGTTAAAGGTCCATTTGAGCCTGTGAACTATACAGAGATCATCAAGGAAGAGAAAGCAGACAGCACAGTATCCTTTAAGAATAATACGGATGCTGATGCAGCGGTGATTAAGAACAACCAGTTCTCCTTGCAAAATATCGTCTATTTGATCGATCAAATGAGTGAGCTCATTATCGAGAATGAGGTGCCTTTCTGTGAGCTAGACGCCCACGCCGGTGATGGTGATTTCGGGATGAGCGTAGCCAAAGGTTTCAAGCAGTTAAAAGTAGAATGGGAAGACATTCTAGCTCATCATCTTAACAATATCGGTGACTTCCTTGATGCGTGTTCATTGATCATCATGGAGCATTGTGGTGGAGCCTCTGGACCAATCTGGGGATCGGGCTTCCGTGCAGCAAGTAAGTCCGCGCAGCAAAAGCGGGAATTGTCTATTCAGGAGTTTGCGGATATGATGCAGGCTGTTGTTAAAGGGATTCAGGATACGGGTGAAAGATCTTTCGGTAGGGGTGCTGTCGTTGGTGACAAGACCTTGATTGATGCGCTCGTTCCGTTCGCGGATGCTTGGACCCAGAGTGCAGAGCAAGGTGAAGATATCAAGGTGGCAGCAATCAAAGCAGCAGAAGCGGCGGTGCTCGGTGCCCGGAAGACTTCCGATATCGTCGCCCGTATGGGAAGAGCAGGTACAGTAGGCGAACGCAGCATTGGTTATCCGGATGCGGGAGCTTACGCGCTTGGAGTTATTTTCACAGAGCTAGCTAAAGCGATGAAATAAGAGATGAAAGAAGCTGAATCCGAAGCTGGATGATGCAACGAAAGTTAAAAGCCGATGGAATAGAAATGGATACCCCCCTTATCCTTTAGGATGAGGGGGTGTTTGTATTGTCCGTTGCAGTTTAGCTAATGTCTCGAATATAATGATCTAAATGATAATCGTTATCATTTAATAAATGAATAAAGGTGATCTTCTCATGATAAAACACTGTACTGGGGTTTCAGTGTACCGCGGATCTGCTGTGGGTATAACTTAATGTCAAGAAAATCAATCCATAATATCTATAACGGGTACTTCAATGATTTGTTTGAGACTCCGGCTATAAGGGACACCACAGAGCGAATGCATTTCTCACAACCTAGTGACCATGGATACGTCGATAGGGTTATCACACCTTCCGGGATTGAAATTGTTGATAGTAATTACCGTTTCACTGAGGATCGTTTAGTCCGTGTTCAATCCGAAGCAGCTATGATTGAGCTAAGCTTTTGTCTACAGGGCAGTGGAGAAGTTCATGTAACAGGCAACAGTCACGAGTTGGTGCCCGACAGTTGTTCATTGCAGCTCATGCGAGATTTCCACGCCGAATTCCACTATCGCAGTGCAGAGCCCATCCGTTTACTGTCCATTGGTGTGCCGGTAGCACTGTTCGATTCGTGGATGCTGGAGCAAGAATCTACACATTCTTGCAGTTTATCCGGGCTGTTAAATACACAATCTTTTCGGATGTTCCGTATGCCGATTCTTCCAGAGACCTCCCGGTTATTGGTTCAATTGAGGGATTGCCCCTATCATATCTCGATGCGTCGGTTGTACGTAGAAGGTAAGGCATTAGAACTCCTTTCCGCCTATTTTGGCGCTTTTCTTTTTGAACAGAATCGTTCCAAACGTAGCTTGCATTTATCTCGCAGTGACCGAGAAAGCATTCGGAGAGCCAGGGAAATCATCCTTGAGCAAATGGCATACCCTCCATCGCTCATTGAACTGTCCAAGCTGGCGGGGATTAACGAATACAAATTAAAAGTTGGTTTTAAGGAAGAGTACGGTACGACTGTATTTGCCTATTTACGGAACAAGCGTTTAGAAAAAGCATGGGAAATCATGCGTTCTGGGGACAGTAGTGTTAGTCAAACAGCGACGATGGTAGGTTACAACAACTTTAGCCATTTTGCGGAGGCCTTTCGGAAGCAGTATGGAATAAATCCTTCTGAAATCATAAAAAAACGTTAGAAAACCAATAAATATCCGCCAAACCGTTATTCAATCCCTCTGCCGGTAGTACAGCCTATCAGCAGAGTGTATGATCGGACTTGCTAATAGTGAGAATGATTATCAATAGATTGGAGAGGGTTGGAAAAATGTTCAGTTTAAAACGTATCTCTTTTGTCGTAATTGCCTTATTCATGATGGTGATGTTGTACGGATGTGGGAATTCAGGGCAGGAGACTCAAGGAGAAAACGCTCCACCTGCGGTGAAATCTGAACCCGTCGCTACGAATTCTTCCGGAACACGTACCATTAAGGACGCCAAGGGAGATGTTGAAATACCGGTAAACCCGGTTAGAATTGCCGATGTATCTGGCTCAACCGAAGAACTTTTGGTGCTTGGATATAGACCTGTGATTACTGGGAATACAGATATGGCTAATTCACTGGAAATCACACCTATTCTAAAAAAAGAACTGCCGGATGTAACTCCCGCTGGATGGTTTCAAACGGAAGTGAACTTGGAAGCGATCATTGCAGCAAATCCAGATTTGATATTGGCAGGGCCTACGCAAGAGAAAATCTATGATCAACTAAATATGATTGCTCCAACAGTAAGGGTACCTTATGGCTTTAATGCTTTTAGAGAGCGCTTTGCTTTTGTTGCCGAGGTACTTGATAAGAAAATAGAAATGGATGAGTGGCTGAAAGCCTATGACCAACGCGCTCAACAGCTGCATGATCAAATCACAGAGATTACCAAAGAAGAGACGTTTGCAGTAATCGAAGCTACAGAGAAAGAAATCCGGATCTATTCCCGCACAGGTATTGCGGATATGATTTTTAATGATCTTGGATTAATCATCGCGCCAGGTACACCGGAACCAGACCCATGGGGAGGAAAAGTAACAAGTCTAGAAGCACTATCTACCTTTAATCCAGACCATATCATTTTATTATCTGATAATGACCAGAATGTTCTTGATCAAAGTAAGGTCTGGAGCAGCCTAAAAGCTGTGAAATCGAATAATATCTATCGCATGACTAGCAGACAAAACTACAATGAAGCTTTCTTTGCATTAGGGAAAGAGGCATTGCTGGAACAAATCGCTGAGCAAATCAAGGAACATATCAACAAGTAAAGCAATTCTATAAAAAAATGAGTCGCTTCAAGACACTGATTCTAAACTGGATCAGTGTTTTTTAGTTTGAGAATGACTGAAATATGAAGGTTTTTTCATGAAAATCAAAAAGTTTTTATAAGCTGTACGATTCGCTGGAAGTCAGAACTTGGATGCTGATTGTCGTAAATTTGATTTTTGGTGTATTGTTGATTAATCTGATTGGTGCGCCTATCATGGAATTGATTATGAAAAATAGCACCAAGTAAACAACAATAAATTATTGAAAAGAAGAGGGAAGCTTTATGCAAAGGATTCAAAATTCTAAGATGTATTTTATATTTATTCACATATTTTTGTTGATCTTATTGTGTACCTCGATGTATGCCTATTCTCCATGGATTCGTACTAAAGTGAAGGAAATTCTCGAGCCTGCGGACAAAGTCTATACCATTGCTCACCGTGGCGCTTCGGGATATGCTCCTGAGAATACTTTACCTGCATTCGAACTAGCTATTGATATGGAGACCGATTATATTGAGTTAGATATTCAGTTAACTAAGGATCGTGTTCCTGTTGTTATTCACGATGAAACTATTAATCGCACGACAAATGGAACGGGTTATGTTAAGAATTATACCTTAGAGCAGCTTTCGAAATTAGACGCTGGCTCTTGGTTTAACAAACAGTATCCCATGTTTGCCAGGGATCAATATGCTGGAATACGTATTCCGACTTTAGAAGAGGTATTTGAAAGGTTTGGAAAAGAAGTGGACTATATGATTGAGATTAAAGATCCCGCTTCGAATCCGAATATTGAAACTATGTTAAACGAACAAATTGAAAAATATAATCTGTCTGATCATGTTTCCGTACATTCATTTAGTGAGGCAAGTTTACGTAGGCTTCATTCGATTAACCCGGAGATTCCGCTTTATCAAATTGTCTGGTATAATATTCCGGTTTATAAAGTACCAGAATCTTTCATCAATCGGGTGAAAACTTATGCGGTTGGTATTAGCCCTAACTTTCAAAGAATAAATTCATCCTATGTCGCACAGGTGAAAAATGCTGGTCTAAAGGTGTTTCCGTACACAGTGAATTATCAAGTGAATATGGACAAAGCCGTGGTTTGGGGTGTAGACGGGGTACATACTAACTTTCCTGACCGTTTTAATGAAGTGATTAAGAATAATAAGAAATGAGGAGTTAAAAAACGAGATTTCAACTATCGGAAATTCATATGCCGAATACATCGATTTCAGAGACAGGATACCATGTTTTTGAATTTACGTCTTTAAAAAACACTTGAATTGTATAGGTACCTTTTGTATTAAACGAATAAGTAAATTCGTTAGTTTTGAACCAAAAGTTTTCTTCACTCTTCTTAATTTGTTGATTATCGATAGTTTCTGTTTTGTCAGCGGGATCAGTGATCGTAAGTTTTATATCTGAAATTTCTGTTTTTAAATGATCCACTTGTAATAAGGTTGAAAAGGCAAACCGTGCAGGGCTTTTTACCTTACCGAAAATCTCTCCATTGTTATCAAGCAATACCATGTTCACATTTGGCTTGTAGATTCGAACCGATTTACTTGTTTCATCTAAAGTGATTAAAGCAAACAAATTTTTAGAGAGCTGTTCAACAGGTAAGAGAATGTCTCCCTCGGATATTACTGCTGCCTGTTTTTGTACCACATTATTGAAATATAATGAAACTTCAGATGGGTTCGATGCGGCATAAATCATTGTTCCCGGTAGAATCATTATGCCAAGTGCTAATATAGTCAGTTTAATTATTTTTCTCAATGAAATCTCCTCCTATATTTTCATTATGTTAATTATACCCATAAGATGGAAGATAGTTTCTTTTATGCAATTAATAAAATAAAAGAGAAGGTCAGACGAGGGGATTACCCTCTCCTGACCTTTTTGATGTTAAAATTAAGGAGCGATAGCAAGTAGAAGACTGCTTCCTTTGTTCACCCTATTTGTTCACCCTAACTAGAACCCTCTCACACTGCTTGGGGGTACTTTTCTATGTTTTTTGAAAGTCCGGCTGAAATAGTAGATATCACTGAAGCCAGTAGTGGTAGCGATTTCAGAAATCGTCAACTGGCTATGCCTTAATAAATAATCTGCACGGTCTAAACGGACAGCATTTATATATTCCGATATCGTATGACCAGTTAATTCCTTGAAGAGACGGCTGAAATGGAACCGGCTTAGCCCTGTTAGTGCCGCAAGTTCGTCAACTTGAATGGGTTCCTGGTAATGGGTATCGATATAACGTAAAACAGGTGCGAAGCGTTCAACGGTTTGAATACGTCTTTCTTGCTCAGCCTGTGAGAGCACGGTGACGATATGTCTGCGCAATAACAGCGTTAGCAGGCGGTATAGCTCGGACTTGACGGCCAGCTCATATCCAAATTCGCGAAGTTCTAGCTCCCGAATAATCGTCAGCGCACAGTCAGTAATGTGCTGATCCCCACGGATATGATTACGTAACAGCAGCTGGTTCTGCTGAATCGGGGCGATGAACTTGGTTTCGGCAGCGTCGCTAACCGCACTATGCAGCAAAGAAGTATCTGCAATAATCGCATAATACAATAAATCAGAAGATGCACTGACCCCATAATGCAGCTCGTTGCTGTTCACAGCAACTAAATCACCAGCCCGTACGTTGATCGGTGTTCGTCCGCATTCAAAAACAGCCTCACCGCTTTCAATAAATAGAAACTCAAGATGCTCATGCCAATGATGCGGGAACAACAAAACTCCCTCTTGGTTGAAGCGCTGGGTATGTACTTTAATCGGAAACTCGGGATCTGGCATGTCCATGGGTTCCTGTAGATGTTTATCATAGTCCAACATTTATTGAATGCACCTCCTATAGCACAATTGTACAAATGAAACCGCAAGGCTCTGCATGGTGTTTAGGGTTGAAATCATTATAATACGAATCATAACCTATGCAAAATAAAGGAGAGAGTATTAATGGATATGATCAAAATTGGCGTAATAGGAACCGGCTCTATCTCCGGCATGCACTTAAGTTCTTATCGGAATAATCCGCAGACAACCATATATGCGGTTTGTGACCTGAATGAAGAGCGTGCACGAGCTGTTGCTACTGAGTATAACGTGGAAAACGTATACACGGATTATCGTGAATTGCTGGCTAACTCCGAAATAGATGCCGTCAGCATCTGCACATGGAACAACTCTCATGCTGAGATCAGCATCGCGGCACTTGAGGCAGGCAAGCATGTACTTGTGGAAAAGCCGCTTTGCCGCACGGTAGAAGAAGCGCTTCTGGTTCAGCAGGCAGTGGAAAAGAGCGGCAAAATTTTGCAAGTAGGCTTTGTACGGCGTTATGACTCTAATGCCCAGCTACTTCAGACATTGGTGGAGCAAGGAGAATTCGGCGAAATCTACTATGCGAAGGCAACAACGTTCCGGAGACTTGGTAATCCCGGAGGCTGGTTCAGTGATATTGAACGCTCCGGCGGCGGTCCATTGATTGATATCGGCGTCCATGTGATCGATCTATGCTGGTATTTGATGGGCCGTCCGAATCCAGTATCAGTCAGTGCCAATACCTACCGTAAGCTCGGCAATCGTTCTAATATCAAGAATCTTTCTTTCTATAAAGCCGCTGATTACGACGCAGCGAACAATACGGTAGAAGATTTAGCAAATGCACTAATTCGCTTTGAGAATGGAGCTTCGCTGATGGTTGATGTTAGCTTTACACTGCATGCCAAAGAAGACGAGCGCTCGGTGCGCCTGTACGGTGACAAGGGCGGGTTTGAAATTGATCCTGAGATAGTCATCGTCAAAGAACAGTCGGATACGATCGTCAATACCTACCCGCAGACCGATCATAAGGGGTTTGAGTTCAACAGTGCATTCCAGAATGAGATTAATCATTTTGCGAACAACATCAGCAACGGCTCTACACCGATTAGTCCTGTGCAGGACGGCGTTACAATCATGAAGATTCTCGGCGCGATCTATGAATCCGCTGCCAAAGGCGAAGAGGTGAAACTATGAAGCTAGGAATCAGTACCTACAGTTTGCATTCAGCTTTTTCAACGGGTGAGCTTACGCTTGAAGGAGTCATTGAGACGATCGCCGATCTGGGTGCGGAGCATGCGGAGATTGTACCCTTGGGCATCAATTTGGTTGAGAATCCTGAGCTAATTGATCAGATTGTACGAACGGCAGCAGGTCGTGGACTAGAGTTGTCTAATTATGCTATCGGGGCGAATTTTTCCGGGCTGGAGGCAGTGGAAAGAAAGCGGGAAGTCGAGCGGGTAAAGCGGGAAGTAGACGTCTGTGCGGCATTAGGCATTCAGCGGATGCGGCATGATGTAGCCTCGTCAAATGATCTATCAATTACGCACTTTTTGGAAGAGCTTCCAGATTTGGCTGAAGCCTGTCGAGAAATTGCTGATTATGCCGCAGGTTTGGGCATCACGACCAGTGTGGAGAATCATGGCTACTTTATTCAGCACAGCGATCGTGTACAGGCGTTGGTTCACGCAGTAGGAAGAGATAACTTCCGTACAACACTCGACATTGGTAACTTCCTGTGCGCCGATGAGAATCCGCTTATTGCTGTGACTAACAATATTAAGCTTGCTTCGATGGTACATTTCAAAGATTTCTATATTCGTCCGCAGGATCGCCAGCCTGGCGAAGGCTGGTTCCAGTCTACTGGTGGGAACTGGTTGAGGGGGGCCATCGTTGGTCAAGGAGACATTGATATGCCGAGAGTCATTCGAACCGTTAAGGAAAGCGGTTACGACGGATATATCTCTGTAGAATTTGAGGGAATGGAAGAGTGCCGTAAGGGGACGAGACTTGGGTTGGAATACATTAAGCGTGTTTGGAACCAAATCTAATTCATTTTAAAGGAGGATTATTACAATGGTTAAACCAATTATCACTAACAAAATCGGCGTTATCGTAGACAGTTTTCAGGTCGGAGTAAAAGAGGGTTTGCGCAAGGCAAAAGAAGCAGGGGCTGATGGCGTTCAGATTTACGCGGTGCAAGGTGAATTTGATCCCGCTAACCTATCTCCGTCAGCACGCCGTGAATGGAAGGAATACATCGCTTCACTGGGTCTCGAAATCTCTGCCCTCGTTGGAGATTTAGGCGGACATGGCTTTCAGGACCCTGCACAGAACCATGCCAAAATCGAAAAGTCCAAACGCATTATGGAGCTGGCCAAGGAGCTAGGTACAGATATAGTCACTACACACATCGGTATTGTTCCCTCTGACAAAAACAGTAAAATTTATGAAACCATGCACATCGCCTGTGAGGAACTAAGCAGATACGCGCATGAGATGAATTCTTACTTTGCGATTGAGACTGGGCCAGAACCCGCTGCGCGTCTGAAGACGTTCCTCGACGGTTTGGGTTCCAAAGGGGTTTCTGTTAATTTTGATCCGGCCAACATGGTGATGGTGACTGGTGATGATCCCGTGCAAGGTGTTCATACACTAAAAGACTACATTGTACACACCCATGCTAAAGATGGTCTCAAACTTGCCGATATCGATCCGCGCGATGTTTACGGTCAATATGGTTATGAAGCACCAGCATTAGACCATGAGAAGATAGCTGAAATGGCCGACACCGGCACAGCTTTTCGTGAAGTTCCGCTCGGAGCGGGCTCTGTTGACTGGAACAACTATCTGCAAGCGCTGAACGACATCGGTTATACAGGATTCCTGACCATAGAACGGGAAGTTGGCACTAATCCAGAGGAAGATATCCGTCAGGCTGTGAATTTTTTAAAGGGCTTTCGGGTCTGAACACGTAGTGATAAAGATTAAATAGTTCATCCAGCCTTTGGGATAAAAGAGAAGCTGCCTTACAGGAAAACAGGCCTGTACGGTGGCTTTTTGCAACTTTATCCTCTATTTGACGTTAAAGAAGAGAGAATACGAAGGGGGAGCCTATATGAAAAGGATAAATCTACTAGCCCTTTTAGCAGTCATTTCAGTAATCATTGTTGGATGTATCAATACAGGGAATAAGGATAAAGCGAATCAAACAATGATCGATCTAAGCGCTGTTCATTCCATAACAATTCAGAACGACAGCGGTGAATCGATGACCATAACGGACAATAATTTAATAGAACAATTCAATGAAGCTATACATACTGCTGAGTATGACAGCGCTAAGCTTGATATTGCTACACCTGATTATGAAGCCATTGTTGAATTGAAGAATAAAGAAAACGCAAAATTCTCATTCTGGATCTCTGGCGAGAATAATGGTCTTATCACCAAATCTGGACAAAATGGGCATTACAAGTTGCCGGAAACAGAAAAAGCAGTATTGCTTCACTTATTTCAATCAAATGATCAACAAGCAGAAACCGATAATCTAAAGATCGATGAGGACATTAAGCGAATTACAATAGCGGACTCTCTAGCACATGGTTCTGTGAATGCTAACATAAAGGAAGAATACATAGATCATGAAACCATAGAAATTTTCGTCCGAGCCATCCGTAACGCTGTACAAATACCAGGGAATTTAAATACCGCAACGCCTAACTACGATATTGTTCTAATTTCAGATAATAATAAATATGCCTTTCATTTATGGATTAACGAATCAAGCGAGCAAGGCATGTTAATGAATGTGAATGAGACGAGCACAGGCTACACGCTTACTAAGGAATCAACTGCCGAGTTAAAAAAAATTACGTTTATGGATTCAACATTTAAGGGGCTGGAGTTTAATGCAGTACGGAGCTCAAATGGAGATCTGGTGGCTAAACCAATGGGCATATCCGAAAATAACTATATATTAAACGGTGGAGCAGTAGTTGAGCTGCAGGGAATCACATACCACACCATTCATTTTTTCTATGGAGATCACAATGCAATCAATGCTTTGCTAGCCCATGATCCTGCTACGGATGAGGTTAAGGTGAAATGGAGCGATGAGCTGAACGATTCCAATAATCGTTGGAACAATGCCTTTATGAACAACTATAATATGCTAATCCCGTTGGACGGGGATCATCTATTATTTCTGGAATCGGATCTGACGAAAGAAGCTGGGGAATATCATTTGTCCTCATACAATGTTGTTACAGGAAAAATCGAACGTCTTCGGGAAGACTTTTGGCCGCTTTCTGATGATTATGATTACATTTATAAATTTCAATGGAAAGCTGATGAGCAAAAATTGTTTATGCAGAGTTACCTCGGTAATGTATGGATCTTTGATCTGAAGAAAGGACAGGACGATGTCCATCTTCTGAAATATCGCGTAATCCCTCATTCGACGACTGGGGCGCCATCCCTATTTCTTTCACCAACCTTTAAGAGATTTGTACATGATGATGAGAGCGGGCAATTAACCTTTTACGATAATAAAGGAGCTTCGCTACATACTGTACCGTTACCACAAGAGCGATATGTACCTTCTGAGAAAATAAAGTGGAACCCGGCGGGCACGATTGCTTGGATGGATACAGCAGAGGTCAACCAAAACCGAATCCATGACATCGATATCGATTATTTGAAAATCGCTCCACAAATAATTAATTTTTATAATCAGGATGGGCTTCCCATCTGCTCTATTAAGACTGAAAGCGACCATGAAGATGCAGCGGTTGAAGTTGTAGGATGGATGGATGCTAATATAGCCGTGATGAAGTCCTATTCTGTAGAACTTTTGTACAAGGATACTATAGGGCTGAAGGTTAAGAATGTTTCTTATTATCTCTATGATGTAAAAAAGAAGCAGAGGGGGGCCAGTATTTCGTCCATCCCCTCCAGCGCAACCGTTACGCCAGATCATCAAATGGGCGATGCCGATAATGAAGGGAATATCACTGTGAGTTTTAAAGAAATTACCTATAAAAAAGGAAATTAAATGAGCCTCGGAAGCTCGCTGCAATGATCACATAAGATCATTGGGAAGCTTCCCGAGGCTTCTTTTTTATAATTTCAAGACAATGCTTAAGAATACGTTATATTCATCGGGTTAATCTGTACCCGAATTTTATAATTAGCCTGCTGTAGTTCGGGCGGAAGTCAGTAGGTCTAGCCGGAAACCCTGTACCAGGGTTTCGCCGTTCATAAGATCGGTCTCATACGCCCGTTTGAAGCCTAAGCGATAGTAGAGCTTAATTGCTGAAGCCATCATTTCTGAGGTATGCAGATTCAAAGTGGTGGCACCCAACTCGCGAGATCTCCTTGCAGCTTCATCAATTAGATGGGTTGCAACACCGAGACCGCGAACGGATGGGGATACGGCAAGTAAGCGCAGGATAGGGGAGTGAATGCCTAGCTCAGGTTTACCGTATGCCGTTTCCGAGGAGCTGAACAAGAGTGCGCTACCAATGATTTTCTTGTCGATTTCAGCGATGATCCGCACGATCGGGGCATCGCCATGGACAGATTCAAGAAGTGATTTCTGGTAAGCTAGCCACAACGGCTCGGGCATGATCTCGGAATATTGGTGGTAAGCGTCCAGTATCACTTCAGCGATGGCATCGCGGTCCTTATTCTCAGCTTCACGGATAATAATCTTTTGTGACATATTCTCGGGATCCCCTTTCAGTCCAATGTATTAGTTCATAAGAATGAAGTCATTATAAACGATAATTCCGAGTTATATAAGGGGTATTTTATAATTTTGATATATGAATAGAAAAGCTCTATATGAAATAAACATAACGTTTGATTCGAAATCCGATTGATTTACACGGAATTTAAGTTGACAAAAAATGGGGACGTGAATAAGATATAAACAAAATCTATAGGAAAGCATCGTCATATTTCATTGTTTTTACATCGGAATAGTAAAGTTAATATTTGTTTAGGGGGATTAGGGATGAACATTGAAAATATTGAGGCTTTTGTCTACATCAACCATTATGGAAGCTTCAATAAAGCGGCCGAAGTCCTATATATCTCTCAGCCGACAGTTACGGCACGGATTCAATCGCTCGAAAGGGAATTGGATTGCAGAGTGTTTGATCGGTTAGGTAAGCAGATTAGCCTAACGGATAAAGGAAAGCAATTTCTTCCCTATGCCCAGCAGATTCTTCAGATCTATCAGAACGGTAAATATCAGGTGCAGGCCAAGGGGCATATTCCAAATGAACTGAGGATCGGCAGTACTGTTTCGGTTTCCAATTATTTAATGCCGCATCTGATGCTTCATTTGAAGCGCAGGTATCCGCATATCACAATTAAGCTGACGACAGCTTCTACAGAAGTATTGATTGATAAGCTGAAATCGAAAGAGCTAGATCTGGCTTTTATCCGTAAGGTCGTAAATCCGGCTATTCAAGCTTTTCCTTTCTGCGAAAATCCCATCTCTCTGTATGTACAGGAGGGACATCGCTTAGCTAAGGTACAACGCGCTTCGCTGGAGGATATCCGTCAGGAGACGTTGGTCTTTTTTGAATGCGGGTCTTTGGATTGGATGCGGCTGCATCGTGTATTTGAGAGCATGGAACAGCCGCCGAAGATTGAATATCAGGTGGATAACCTGGAGACAGCCAAGAAGCTGGTGTTGAAAAAAGCAGGCATCTGTTTCCTTCCGGCACTTAGTGTGCAAGAGGAAGTAGCGGCAGGGACGTTAGTACGGGTGGATATTGCGGAGACGGAAGGCATCTCCTTACGAACCAGCCTGATTTCATTAAATGGGGAGAACGCTGAATTCATAGAAACTCTTCTTGAACTCGGTATTGGTAAAACAGGAGATCGACTAATTGTATAGATGTATTAAAAAACTCTATTAGCGCATGGTCACATGCAGTGATAAAGTTAATTGCATATAATGTTGACTATTTCTATAGGAATTATAAATTTAATTTTGGAAGGATGGAGGGCTTGCGATGAGTGAGACATACAGATTGGCAGAACTGAAAGATGCGGAGAATTTACTAGAGGTTACATATCGTGCGTATGAGCTGATTCGCGAGCTCGGGCTGCATTGGCCGGCGGCTACAGCTGACTTGGCACTTATTGAAGACAATATTGCTACGAATGAGTGTTATGTGCTGGAAGTTGATGGAACGATAGTTGCGACGATAACACTTTCAAAAGAAGAAGAGATGAAGAAGATTAGCCCACTGCCTTTTATTAAATGGTTTGCTGCTCATCCGGATTACAGTAACAGAGGTTATGGTGGAAAGCTTATGAATTGGGTGGAAGAGCACATTATTGCTGGACAATTGGGTTCGGCTGCGGTCACGCTGGCAACGGCTAAGAAGCACCCATGGTTAGTTCAAATGTATGAACGCCGGGGGTATGAACGGTTTCTGGAACTGGATCAGCAGAATGGTGACGGCATTATGTATCTGATGAAAAAAACACTCATAAATAAACCACAATTCATTCAAAGGGGATAGAACAATGAAAAAGTCCATTTCATTAGTAATTGCATCGTTATTGACACTGGCGATAGCAGGTTGCGGAAATAACAGCACGAACAGCAGCCAGAATGGAAATGCAGCCGAAGCTTCGGCAACGGCAAATGGTTCGACAAAGGTAACTAAGATCATCGTAGGCACGGGTACTGCTTTTCCGAAGGTCTGCTTCATAGATGAGAACGGCAAGCTTACCGGCTTTGATGTGGAACTGCTCAAAGAAATCGATAAGCAGCTGCCTGAATATGAATTTGAGTTTCAAACCATGGATTTCAGCAATTTACTGCTGAGTCTGGAAACTAAAAAAATCGACCTGGTTGCCCATGTCATGGAGAAAAATCCGGAGCGGGAGTTGAAATATTCTTTTAACAAAGAAGCCTATGCCCACTGGAGAAACCGCATCGTAGTGGCGAAGGATAATGATTCAATCCAATCACTGGATGATCTCAAAGGAAAAAAGGTGTTAGTCGGTGCGACAAGCGCACAAGCGCAAATTCTGGAGAACTACAATAAAGAGCATGACAATGCGATTAATATCGTGTATCAGAACGGTGCAGCGAATGATACCGTCGCACAGATTAGTACTGGGCGTGTGGACGCTACGCTGGCTGCAGATTTTGTACTCCCGATCATTGATCCGCAGAGTCAGCTAAAAGCAACGGGCGACGAGCTGTCCTCTGCGGACATTCTCTATGTTTTCCGTAAGGATGATGCCGATTCACAAAAGCTGTCAGATGCGATTGACAGTGCGATTAAAGAGCTGAAGACGGATGGAACACTGGGTAAGCTGAGCACGGAATGGCTGGGTGCGGATGTTACAGCGGATTCGGTTAAATGATTAAGCCGGTGAGCACGGGAAGGGAGGGAATATATGGGCGCACAGTTTGATATCAGTTTTGTATTTTCGTTTTTGCCTAAGCTGCTAGGGACTTTAAGCACCACGCTTCAGATTGTCGCCTGTTCTCTACTGACAGGAATTATTGTCGGCTTTCTCGTAGCTCTGCCAAGACTTTATAAAGTGCCTGTGTTAAAGACCCTCTCCGAAATCTATATTTCTTTTTTTCGGGGAACTCCGATTCTTATCCAGCTCTTCTTGTTTTATTATGGTCTGCCTGAAATCATGAAGCTGGTCCATGTGGATATGACCCGAACTCCAGTACTTGTCTTTGTGATTCTAACCTACGGTCTGCATACGGGAGCCTACATGTCCGAAATGATTAGGGCTTCTGTGATGGCGGTGGATAAGGGGCAAGTGGAGGCTGCATATGCTGCGGGGATGACGGGATTTCAAGCTTTTACACGAATCGTGCTGCCCCAAGCGCTAGGTATAGCAGTTCCTGTATTCTCCAATCTAGTAATTGCACTACTGAAAGATACGTCATTAGCTTTTACTCTCGGCGTGATGGAAATGACAGGTAAAGCTCAGACGCTTGGCAGCTTAACACAGCATTTTATTGAAACCTATATCGCGCTTGCGCTTATCTATCTGGTCATCAGCTTTACGATTGAGAAGCTGCTGCTTGTAGCAGAACACCATCTGCTACGGCATGAAAAGCGAAATACGCCTGACAAAAAATTGTTTAAAATTAACAAAAGCTGGTCCTACCGACGCATTATTGCAGAATTGGGACCGGGCAAAGGAGGCACCGGATTATGAAATTGGACCCATCGTTTATATGGACTGCGCTGGTACAAATTCTGAGTGCAATTCCTACGACCTTATATATTACGGTTGTCTCTGTATGGATTGGTTTTGTGATTGGAGTGGCTGTAGCCTTGATCCGGCTTTACAGAGTTCCACTGCTGCATCCGCTGGCCGTCGGTTATGTTACATTCATCCGCGGGACACCGATGCTGACGCATCTGCTGCTTATATATTTTGGGCTTCCTGTGCTGATTGATGGTCTGGCGGCTCATTTCGGCTGGAGCTTTAGGTCGGTTTCGATTCCGATGATCGGTTTTGCTTATATTTCGTTCTCGATTACTGCTGGAGCTTATATGTCCGAGGTCGTCCGTTCCGGTCTGCTCGCTGTGGATCGTGGTCAGCTAGAAGCGGCCCACTCTATCGGTATGACAACGCCCCAAGCACTAAAGCGGATTGTTTTTCCTCAAGCGCTGGCGGCAAGTCTGCCTAATCTTTCGAATTCAGTTATCGGTATGCTGCACGGATCTACCCTTGCTTTTACGGTTTCGGTGGTGGATATCAATGCTAAGGCACAGATAGTGGCTTCAACGAACTGGAAGTTTTTTGAGGCATATCTGGCGGCAGCGCTGATCTTCTGGGCACTAACGTTTCTGATCGAACGCGTGACGTCGGTCATTGAGAAAAGGATTAATCTTTACAATCGAGGTGGAGTAGCATGATTAAACTTGCGCAAATTTCGAAGTCGTTCGGTCGGAATCAGGTGTTAAACAATATAGATTTAACAGTGACGAAGGGGGAGGTTGTCGTCATTCTCGGTCCCAGTGGCTCAGGCAAAACGACTCTCTTACGCTGCGTGAATTATCTGGAGAGACCAAGCAGCGGAGAGATCGCCATTGGCGATTTCAAAGTGAACTGCAAACACGCCCGAAAAAAGGAGATTCATCAGCTTAGGCAAAAAACGGCAATGGTATTTCAGCAGTACAATTTGTTCCGTCATAAAACTGCGCTGGAGAACGTGATGGAAGGGCTGTTAATTGTCAAAAAGCTTCCGAAGGACGAAGCGAGAAAGCGGAGTATAGCACTGCTTGAAAAGGTAGGTCTTGCCAGCAAGCTGGACGCTTACCCGAGTCAGCTGTCCGGGGGTCAGCAGCAGCGTGTAGGGATTGCCCGAGCCTTGGCGCTTGAGCCAGAGGTTATCTTGTTCGACGAACCCACATCAGCGCTGGACCCTGAGCTAGTGGGTGAGGTGCTGGCTGTTATCCGGAAAATTGCCAAGGAAGGCATCACGATGATTGTAGTCACCCATGAAATGGGGTTTGCTCGTGATGTGGCGAATCATGTAGTTTTTATGGACGGAGGCGTCATTGTTGAAGAAGGAACGCCGACAGAGCTGTTTAATCATCCGCGCGAAGAAAGAACGAAGCAGTTCCTGAAGCGAATCACACCTGAATTTAACTATTCCATATAGGAGGAAAAACAATGGCTATTACAATCAGCGTACTCGATCAAAGTCCGATCTATCCGGGAGAAACGCCAGAGGAAGCATTCCAGCATACGATCAAGCTGGCTCAACTGTCCGAGGCGCTTGGATTCCGTCGATTCTGGGTTTCGGAGCATCATGACTCCGAGCAGGTGGCCGGTTCTTCTCCAGAAGTACTCATCGCACATCTGTTGGCCAAAACAGAGCGCATCCACATTGGCTCCGGTGGCATCATGCTCCAGCATTACAGCCCGTACAAGGTGGCGGAGAACTTTAATGTGTTGGCTACACTTGCTCCTGGCCGAGTGGATCTCGGAGTGGGACGCGCTCCCGGCGGTCTCCCGCGCAGCACACAAGCGCTTCAGCAGGAAAGAACCGAATCCCCTAGCCTAACGGACAAAATCATCGAGCTGGAGAAATATGTGCATAACCGGCTCGAAGAAAACCACCCGCTGGCTGGGTTGAAGGCAGGTCCCCTTCCTGGTATTCCGCCTGAGCTGTATGTGCTTGGCGCGAGTGTAGGCAGTGCAGAGATTGCTGCTGAACTTGGATTACCTTATGTGTTCTCCCTATTTATTAATAGCGATAAGACAGTAGCGCTAGATGCTATTCGTGCTTACCGCAGCGGTTTTGTTTCTTCACAGGGCAGACAACCGCAAGCAATTATCGCTTTAGCACTAGTGGTGGCTGAGACCGAAGAGGAAGCGAAAGAACTGGCGGGCGCACATAAGTTGATTCGGATTCAGCTGGCAAGCGGGAAGAAGCTAACCGTTGGAACCCGGGAACAGGCGGAGGAGTTTGCCCGCCAGAGCAATGAAGCCTACACGATTGAAGAGCTGGAACCAGAGATTACCAAAGGAACAAAGAACTCTGTACGTGAACAGCTGTTGGCACTTTCAGAGGCATCCGGTATTGAGGAGTTCATCATAACTACGAATGTGCAGCCTTTTGACAAAAGGTATCGCTCCTTTGAGCTACTGAGCGAAGCAATCGCTGAAGTGCCGGCAGAGGCATGAGCCGGCGGATCAGGATCACACAGGAAATCGTTTAATGGAGGGTGACTGTATATGACTAGCAAAGCTAAAGAGCGGAGTGCGGAAGCGCTTGGAGAAGGATTAATCGGGATACGCCGTCATCTGCACCGGCACCCGGAACTGTCCAACGAAGAATATGAGACAACAAAATATATTATTTCCCTGCTGGAGCGGACAGGAGTCAGGATCATAGATTACGGTCTGTCTACCGGAGTGATCGCAGAAATTGGGGGCAAGCAGCCCGGTCCGGTCATCGCGCTGCGCGCAGATATCGATGCCTTGCCAATCCAGGAGGAAACCGGAGCAGCTTATGCTTCGTTGTATCCCGGCAAAATGCATGCCTGCGGACATGATTTTCATACAGCTGCCTTGATCGGTGCCGCCTATCAATTGAAGCATTGCGAGGATCAGTTACCAGGAACGGTACGCCTGTTGTTTCAACCGGCCGAAGAGAAGGCGCAAGGGGCACAGCGGCTCATTGCTAGCGGGGCGCTAGAAGAAGTCCGGGCAGTAATCGGGCTGCATAACAAACCGGAACTGCCAGTCGGAACGATCGGTATTACGGCGGGCCCTCTAATGGCAGCGGCTGACGGGTTTGTGATTGAAGTGCAGGGTGGCAGTTCTCATGCTGCCGTTCCAGAAGCGGGGATAGACCCGATTGTAGCTGCTTCGCATATCGTGACCGCATTTCAATCCATTGTTAGTCGTAATGTCAGTCCCCTACAAAGTGCGGTGGTCAGTGTGACGCAGATTCACAGCGGAAATTCATGGAATATCATCCCCGAAAAAGCCGTGCTTGAGGGTACAATCCGTACCTTTGATGAAACGGTGCGCAGCAAAGTACTTGACCGCTTTCGGGAAGTGGCGACTGGTGTGGCAGCTGCTCTTGGAGCAAAAGCCACTGTCCGCTGGATCGAAGGGCCGCCTCCGGTTATCAACGACGCCGCCTTAGCAGCGTTAGGAATAGAGTCGGCTGAAGCTCTTGGCTACCGGACGGTCAAACCAGAGCTTTCATTGGCCGGAGAGGATTTTGCCTTCTATCAGCGCGTTGTACCGGGATTGTTCGTCTTTATAGGTACTGAAGGAAGCCAAGAATGGCATCATCCAGCCTTCAATCTGGATGAACAGGCACTTCCTGTGGCAGCACATTTCCTTGCGGATGCAGCTGTACGTTCCCTTGAGTACTACAATTCCGGTGGAGGTGCAGAATTATAGCTGAACATAAAAGTTACGATGTAATTATCGTAGGCGCAGGCTCGATGGGCCTGAGTGCTGGTTACAATCTTGCGAGGCGTGGAGTGAAGACGCTGCTAGTTGATGCCTTCGATCCTCCACATACACAGGGCAGCCATCACGGGGAATCCCGGCTGATCCGGCATGCCTACAGTGGTGATCCCGCCTACATTGATTTAGCTTTGCGGGCAGATACACTATGGAAAGAAGCGGAACAGTTGAGCGGAACAGAACTGCTTGTCCGCTCAGGCGTGTTGAATCTCGTAGATAGCACAGTGTATTCCTTCAACGGTCGTCTCGAAGAAGCGAAGAAACGGAAGGTGCACGTACAGCATTTGGATGCCGAAGAGATCCGGCGGCGCTGGCCAGCACTGAACATACCGGAATCATTCGCGGCAATGTATGAACCAGATGCCGGGTATTTGTACAGCGAACGCTGTATTTCCGCCTACCGTCAGCTTGCCCTTGGACATGGTGCGGAACTGTTGACGAACTCTCCAGTAGTGAATGTCACCGCTCGCGAAGGCAGCGTTTCGGTTCATACGACAAATGGCGATTATCACGGAGCGGCAGCTATTCTTAGTGCAGGAGCTTGGTTTGGCAAATTTGCACCTTTTGTACATTTGCCGATTAAAGCAATCCGCAAAGTTGTGGGCTGGTTTGAGAGCTCCCCTGCTTTTACTGCTGGTAATTTCCCTGGCTTTACGTTAGGAGCAGAGGAGGGTGGCTATTACGGATTTCCCAGCATTGATGGAGCTGGGCTAAAGATAGGCCGCCACGATACAGGGCTGGAATGGAAGCCGGGTTCACCGCTTGCCCCGTTCGGCAGTGAAGCCAGCGATGAGGGTGACCTCCGCAAGGTACTGGAGTCTTACATGCCCGGTGCAGCTGGTCGATTGCTAAAAGGTTCTGCATGTAAATATGAGCATACGCCTGATGAAGATTTCATTATAGACTGCCATCCGCTTCATTCCAATGTGCTGATAGCTGGAGGGTTTTCGGGGCATGGTTTTAAGTTTTCTAGTGTTGTGGGTGAAATACTGGCTGACTTAGCGATCGGCGGAGCTACAACGCATAACATCCTGCCTTTTTCGTTATCTCGTTTCGCACCACCGGATCATTCGCGAACAAGTCTTATATTGGAGGGGATTTAATGAGCAGAGTTCAAATCAGTGATTATCTAAAGACGTATCATCAATTGGTAAAGTCGACCGCAGGGTTAACAGAGGAACAGCTGAAATGGAAGGCAGAACCCGCCAGTTGGAGTGTGACTGAGGTATTGACTCATCTGGCTGACCACAGCATCGTAGTTTCGTTCCGCATTCGTGATATTTTAGCGGCTACGACTGCACAGCTTCCGGTCTTCAATCAGGATGC
The DNA here is from genome assembly GCF_002264385.1 of Paenibacillus sp. VTT E-133280. NCBI lineage: Bacteria > Bacillati > Bacillota > Bacilli > Caryophanales > Paenibacillaceae > Paenibacillus > Paenibacillus sp. VTT E-133280. The sequence continues at coordinate 144,137 of NZ_NFUX01000005.1, read as the reverse complement.
TTGGGTCAGCGGTCAGTACGCCAACAGCGGCAATGCTTCCGACAATTTGGAGCTGTTCCGCAGCCTGCTTTACTATAACAGCCTTTTGTTTGAACGGCTTAGCGAAGAAGATTGGGAGAAAAGCGGAATTAATTTCAAGGGGGAGACTGTGAAAATTTCCGATATCGTGCGCGGCTTCACTGCACATGTGGAGAGACATCTTGGCCAGATCGAACGAATCAAACAGGGCGCAGCTAATGCATCGTTTGTGCAATGATTGCTTCCGAAGTCAGTTTTTCATGAATTGAAATCTAAGAAGCGTATGCTCACAAAACTTTTAGGAGGAATGAACATGACCAAACCAAGACAACTGAAGCTGGGTGCACTGCTGCATGGGGTAGGAGGCAGCACGTCGATGTGGCGCCATCCAGATGCCAAACCAGATGCCAGTGTAAACTTTGAATTATACAAAGAGTGGGTACAGAAGGCAGAAGAAGGCAAGTTGGATCTGATCTTCATCGCAGACGGTCTGTACATTAATGAAAAGTCCATTCCTCATTTCCTTAACCGGTTTGAGCCGCTGACCATTCTTAGCGCACTCGCAGCCGTCAGCACTAACATCGGTTTAGTTGGTACCCTGTCTACTTCGTACAGTGAACCATTTACCGTAGCGCGTCAATTCGGCTCACTGGATGTAATCAGCGGCGGCCGGGCCGGCTGGAATGTGGTGACTTCACCTCTGGAAGGATCTGCGTCAAATTACAGCAAAAAAGAACATCCTGACCATGGCAAGCGCTACCGCATTGCTACCGAATATTTGCAGGTGGCGCGCGGATTATGGGATTCTTGGGAGGATGATGCGTTTGTACGCAACAAGGAGTCAGGTGTATTCTTTGATCCGCAAAAAATGCATACCCTGGACCATCAAGGAGAGTTCTTCTCTGTGAAGGGACCGCTGAATATTGCTCGTTCGAAACAGGGGCAGCCAGTCGTATTTCAGGCAGGATCCTCGGAAGTCGGTAAAAATTACGCCTCCAAGGAAGCAGATGCTATCTTCACTGGACACGAAACGCTAGAAGATGCCCAAGCATTCTACAACGATGTTAAGACACGGGTAGCTTCGTTTGACCGGAATCCGGAGGAGGTGCTGATTTTCCCTGGAATCGCTCCAATCATCGGTGACACACCGGAGGAGGCAGAGCGCAAATACCAGGAGATTGCTGGCCTTGTAACGATTGAGAATGCACTGAACTACTTAGGCAGATTCTTCGAGCATCATGATTTCTCGCAATATCCGCTGGATGAGCCCTTTCCTGAGCTTGGCGAGCTCGGACGCAATAGCTTTCAGAGCGGAACGGATAAAATCAAAAAGGATGCGAAGGAGAGAGGCTTGACACTTCGGCAGGTCGCCTTGCAATCAGCTACTCCACGCAGCAGCTTCATTGGAACACCGGAACAAGTAGCTGATCAGATTCAAACTTGGTTTGAGAGTGGTGGGGCAGATGGATTTATGATCGCGGCTGCCGTCCCTAATGGACTGGAGGAATTCATCAATCGGGTAGTACCGATTCTGCAGGAGCGGGGTTTGTTCCGCACTGAATACGAAAGTGGCACGCTGCGTGGAAACCTCGGCATACCTTTGCCGGAGAACCGCTATTCCAAAACTTCTCAGCCAGCAGGGCAAATTTGACGGTGGATCCATTATTCGTAATCCACCAAAACTTAAATATTACGGAGATGATGCATTACGCCGGTCAGCTGCAGGCTGAAATGATTGAATACCGTCGTGATTTGCATGCCCATCCGGAGCTACTGTATGATGTCGTCCGCACTTCTAATAAAGTAGCAGAATTGTTGGAGGAGTGGGGGATCACAGTACGGAGAAATGTCGGCAAACATTTCGGAATGGGGGTGGTCGGCCTCCTGCAAGGCCTAGCAGGCAATGGAAATAGTGGCCCCACGCTTCTTCTAAGGGCAGATATGGATGCTCTGCCGATACAAGAGTGCAATGAGTTGCCTTACAAGTCAGTCAATGACGGCATCATGCACGCCTGTGGCCATGATGCCCATACCGCTATGCTGTTGGGGGCTGCCCGAACCTTGGCAGCCTTCCGGGAACGATTGATTGGCACCATTATTTTCGTCTTTCAACCAGCTGAGGAAGGCGCGGTCAAGAGTCCGCTTGATGGAAGATTACTCTCGGGCGGCCGCGATCTCATTGAGGATAACGTGCTGGAAGGTGTCGATTATGCCTACGCGCTGCATGTCATGCCAGAGCTTCCAGTCGGAACGCTTGGTATTCACCCTCATGATGCCATGGCAGCGTCCAGCCATTTTAAGGTGGAATTTCAGGGGACATCCGGTCATCATAGTGCTCCGCACAGAGCTGTAGATGCGATCCAGATGGCGGCACAATTTATAGGAGAAATTAACGGTTTAATGGCTAATCGAATCGATCCGCAGGAGGCGGCGGTGTTGGCCTTCGGAACGTTGCAGGCTGGTACTGCTGTTAATGTGATCGCTGAACACAGTGAACTGACAGGAACGTTCAGAGCATTTACCAAGACGACGGTAGCTGAAATTACAAATGGTTTACAGCGCCATGCTTCAGCTATAGCTGAGTCTTACGGAGGGAAATACAAGCTGGAGCTGCGTGAAGGAATTGCAGTAGTGAACAATGCGGAAGCGGTGCAGCAGGTGCTTCATGCAGCCCGTGTAGTTCTAGGAGAGGATCAGGTAATACTTCTGGAGCAGCCAAGTCTGGCTGGTGAGGATTTTGGTTGGTATCTTGAAAAAGTCCCTGGTGCCTTCGCCTTTATCGGTTGCGGCAATAAGGAGAAGGGGATTTACCATGCTATCCATCAGCCACAGTTTAATATCGATGAAGCGATGCTAGTTCCTGGTGCGAGTATACTGGTTAGACTCGCTATACAGCATAATAGCTCGTCCAGCGTTAAGCAAAAGTAAAAGGTACCCAATTTGGGTACCTTTTACTTTTGCTTAAGCTTGTCAGCTCACCAGAAATACGTTTCGAATGTGTAACCGTTTTTCCCAAAGAATGTTATCTCTCCGCTTGTCACTTCCTCAGGAATATCAAAAAACATGCCTTGTTTCCCTGCGATATCATAGGTGTGAGTTACTCTCTTATCATGAACTTTATAACTTACCTCAAAATGACTGAATTGCTTCTTAAGACCTTGATCGAACATACCGACACTAACGAGCTGTCCGCTCCGCTTCACTTGGACGTCGTCTCCATCATCCCCCATGCCTAAATCCATACTCCAGTCCAAACTCCCGTTTTTTAAACGATCGACGTATTTCAACGTAAGCGATTCTACGCCATCTTCCTCTTCGATATGTAAGAGTACAGCCGTATATTTATCAATAATCCGAGAGTCCAGAACTGGAAGTCCGCTCAAAATAGCAAATTGAGTTAACTCCTGCTCTGTTATTGCCTCTCCTGAGGGGTCATCCATCTCTATAGGTTTCATGCCTAGCCAATCTTGCCACGCCTCAGGAGATTCGAGTTCAGCACGAAAGTCATCATCCGTGGTAATGTTCGCTGTTCTAGTTGCTACATCCCAATCAACGGAGATCCCGATTCGTTCGGCAATGGCGCGCAATGGGACCATAATATCACTGCCGGAGAGATAAGGTGTAGGACTCTTCCAATCGATCCAGACGTCAGAATCCACTATATCTTCGTTGTAATCGCTAAACATATAATCACTTTTATCCGGATAAATAGAAAGTGCTCCGTTAAAATGAGAAATAAAAACATGCGGATAAGGGTTATCTATAAACTTCGAAATATCGGCTTGTATGTCAGGATGCTCAAAAAGTTGGGTTGGAACGAACGTTGTTCCCTCTTTTAGCGTAGGCAACTCATCTTGAAAGAAAAAGTTTATGCCATTAATTGTGACAGAGGTTTGGATAGCAGATCGTTGCACAGCATCGGATAACTTCGGTACAACAGATGCCGATGCGAAGATCGGAGTCGAATTGGAAGCCAATAAGAAAAGAATAAGTAATACGTTCATGAAGCGGCGGCTGTGCATGACTACAAGTCTCCTTTTTTTGTTTATCACTTTAATAATCAAATCAATATCCTAAATATACCATGTGGAGATTATTATAAGGGATTCTTAGCAGAAAGGCTTGATTCGAGTAGTTTTTTTTCTTAACAGGATCATTAGTTTGACATTATGAGAGCACTTAACTATAATTATTATAGTGACTAACTTAAATATATTTAATAGGCAAATCATAAATGAATTCTAACTTCTTAAAGAAAAGAGGATAATTATGGAACAATATCGGATCAATGCAGACAACGGCTTAGAGTTTGGACTTTATACATTAGGTGATCATCTAGCGAACCCTGAAACTGGGAGCAGAATATCTGCCAAACAACGCATACGTGAAATTATTGACTTGGCTCAATTAGCGGAGCAAGCAGGAATTGATTTTTTTAGTGTAGGAGAGAGTCATCAAGAGTATTTTGCTACTCAGGCCCATACCGTTGTGCTGTCAGCTATTGCACAGGCTACTAAGAAAATGAAAATAGGTAGCTCATCTACGATTATAAGCACCTCTGATCCGGTTAGAGTGTACGAAGATTTCGCTACAATTGATTTGATCTCAAATGGTCGAGCTGAAATTATAGCTGGCCGTGCCTCTAGAGTAGGGCTATATGAATTATTGGGCTATGATCTTAATGATTATGAGGAATTATTTGAAGAAAAATTCGACTTGTTATTAAAGATAAATGAAAACGAAGTTATGAATTGGAAGGGAGAATTTCGTAAACCTCTCAAAAATGCAAGAATCCTCCCCCGTCCTGAGGGAAACTTACCGATATGGAGAGCCGTAGGGGGAACTTCTGCCAGTGCGATCAAAGCAGGTATTGCAGGTGTTCCTATGTTTTTGGCCCATTTAGGGGGTCCCGCAGTCTTGTTTAAAAGATCCATTGATGCTTATCGTGAAGCTGCAAGCCAGAACGGATTCGATTCGTCGAAGCTGCCTGTAGCGACTGCTGGATTCTTTTACGCGGATGAAACGACACAGAAGGCCCAAAGAGCCTATTATCCATATATAAATGAAGGAATGAAATTAACAAATGGACGTGGTTTTCCTAAACAGGCGTTTGCTCAAGGAGCCGATCCGCGCGATGTTATGAATATTGGCAGCCCACAGGAAATCATTGAAAAAATTCTATATCAACATGAACTCTTCGGCCATCAACGATATATCGCACAAATGGATTTTGGTGGCGTACCTTTTGAAAGTTTAATGAAAAACATAGATTTAATTGGTTCTGAGATTCTACCGGCTATTAAAAAATATACGGCAAAAAAATAAACTCTAGGAGGTCAGAAATATGAAAATCGTAGCGTTATCGGGGTCAAAGATAGGCTCAAAAACCAGAATCGCCATGAATTACACAGTAAATTCGTTCTATAAAAAATACCAAGATGCAGAAGTTACACTTCTAGATCTGGCGGAGTATGATGTTCAGTTCAGTGATGGTCGCAATTTTCTGGAATACGAAGGGGATACCAAGTACGTCATTCAAACGATCATGGATGCAGATGTAATTGTAATCGGAACACCTATATTTCAAGCCTCCATCCCAGCAACACTAAAGAATATATTCGATTTAGCGCCTGAAAAAGCATTTCAGCACAAGGTTGTAAGTATGCTCGTCACGGCAGGATCTGCACGACACTATCTGGTAGCTGAGCAGCAATTGAAACCGATATTGGCCTATATGAAAGCGCAAATTGTTCAAACGTATGTATTTATAGAAGAGAAGGATTTTTATCGAAAAGAAATAGTAAATGATGATGTGCTATTCCGTATAGACCGCTTAGTGGAAGATACCTATGTGCTCTCTGAGACTTATGCCAAAATTCGAGAGGCTGAAGAAGCTAAATATGGTTTCTAAGGAAGATTAAAATAAAGCCGATGATCTAAACCAAAAGATCATCGGTTTTTTGTTTGCATAAGTAAGCTAACGGACGATGTATCATTTAACGTAATTCACTTGGAGTCCGTTGTTTAATCTGTTTAAATACTCTGTTAAAGGTGCGGATATTAGTGAAACCGCATTCCAGCGCGATATCCAAAATGGTTTTGTCTGTGGTCAGCAGCAGCTGTTCTGCCTGGTTGACTCGGATGTTGCTAAGGTACGCAATATAGCTCATACCGGAAAGACTCTTGAAGAAGCGGGAGAAATAAAAGAGGCTCATATTGGCTTGCCGTGCAGCGTCAGCAAGTGTGATGGGATGCATGTAGTTGACGTCGAGGTATTCAAGAACACCTTGCATAATCTTCATGTTAGTGATGCGCCTTTTATCTTTCTGTGGATTAATCTTATCCGAAGGAACATGCCGTAAAATGAGTCCGCTCCACTCGTGCAAAAGGCCAATGATTACCTGTTCATGATATTCCAGCTTCTGATTATATTCATTCATAAGTTCTTGCAGGATCAGAGAAAGACGGTTGTTGATACACACTTCTTCTTCTCGTGTAGCAATTCTTTTCTCTATAAATGGTGAAGTCAGTCTCACATTCAAAGGCCATCCTCCAGGAAAACCGATTAACGAAGGATTGAATATCACCATCATTATCTTGGAGCTGCTGTCTTTACTGTCATAGTAGTGGATGTCTCCGCTGCTGCATATAGCCATATCTCCCGCTTTCAAGATCCTCGTTTCGGAGTTAATTCCCATCCGAATTGAACCTTCAAATACATAAACTATCTCAAGATCGTTATGCCAGTGGGCTAGAAAATCAATATCATTAGACATTATTACAGTGAAGGGGAAAGTGGAATGGTAAGTTCTATTTTCGTGAAAGGCTTTCATGAGATCTCCTGTTCATGCGGTTTAAATTTTAGGTTCACCAGTAAAACTTAGCAAAAAATGACCATTCCTACAAGTGAAATGGCGAGCACACCTCTCTGATCTGGATTACAATTTCATCAGATGGACAAAAGGTTGATTACATATATAAAGGAAAAGGAGATTGCAGGATGACGAAGAAAGCATTGATTGTAAAAGGTGGATGGGATGGGCATGAACCAAATGAAGTAGCTGCAATTTTTGCTGGTATTCTAGAGGCTGAGGGCTTTGAAGTTGAAGTGTCTGACACGTTGGAGAGCTTCAACAGTGCAGAAAAGCTTGCGGATTTAAGTCTTATTGTACCGGTATGGACCATGGGAGAAATCAGTAATGATCAGGTATCCTCGGTTCTGAAGGCAGTAGCTTCTGGAGTAGGAATTGCCGGTTGTCATGGAGGAATGTGCGACTCTTTCCGTAACAATACAGAGTGGCAATTTTTGACCGGGTCACAATGGGTAGCACATCCATTTAACGACGGGGTAGAGTACGAAGTTAATATCGTACATTCTGGCTCCAGTCCCATTGTGGAGGGCATCCAAGACTTCAAGGTAAAATCGGAACAATATTATTTACATGTAGATCCTGCAGTGGATGTCTTGGCAACGACTACCTTCGTAATGACTGAGGGCGAACATTCAGCAAATGGTGTCATCACGATGCCCGTTGTATATACGAAGAAATGGGGAAAAGGGAAGGTTTTCTATAATTCACTTGGACATCATGCAGATGTTTTCGATATTCCGGAAGCCAAGGAACTGATGCGAAAAGGCTTTTTGTGGGCGGCTAACTAAAAGTGAGATAAGGTGGGAACGATCTTGCGCAAAGTGAAGGTAGGTATAGTCGGCTGTGGCAACATCAGCAGCATTTATTTTGAGAATTTGAACGGGACTTTCGTTAATACTGAGGTTTATGCTTGTTCCGACCTGGATAAAGGTCGTGCAGAGCAAGCGGCGGAGAAATATGGCGTTCCACATGTATGGACGACAGAACAATTACTTAATTCGGAAGATATTGAAATCGTCGTTAATCTAACAACGCCTAATTTTCATTTTGACGTATGCAAGCAAGCCTTGCTAGCTGGTAAGCATGTGTATGTGGAGAAGCCCTTATCCCTTTCCCTGGAAAATGGTACCGAGCTAGTTCGTCTGGCGAAGGAAAAGAACCTGTTCCTTGGCTGCGCACCAGATACTTTCCTTGGAGGTGGTCTGCAAACCTGCAGTAAGCTGATAGCGGATGGTTATATCGGGGAGCCGGTGGCAGCAACTGCCTTTATGCTTTGTCACGGACATGAAAGCTGGCATCCTGATCCGGAATTTTATTATAAATCCGGTGGAGGACCCATGTTTGACATGGGACCCTACTATCTAACCGCGTTAGTATCTTTGCTAGGCCCAGCTAAAACAGTTTGCGGCATCACTAAAACCTCGTTTGCTCATAGAACGATCACGAGCGACAAAAAGTTTGGCAAAGTCATTGATGTAGAGGTGCCCACACATGTTGCTGGAACGATTCAGTTTGAGAGTGGTGCTGTGGCAACCATGATTACCAGCTTTGATGTTTGGCACAGTACTTTGCCGAGGATCGAAATCTACGGATCGCAAGGAACCTTGATCGTACCGGACCCTAACAACTTTGGAGGGCCAATCCTTTTACGCCCGGCACACAGCTCGGAATTCCAAGAGATCCCACTTATCTACAATTATACAGATAATAGTAGAGGCATAGGAGTAGCAGATATGGCACACTGCATAGACACGGGGGAAAATCCTCGTGCAAACGGAGAACTCGCGAATCACGTACTTGAGATCATGCATGCATTCCATACAAGTTCTGACTCTAAGCAATATGCTCAGCTGGTAACCAGCTGCGAGCAGCCCAAGCCATTGCCGCTGGGCTTAGTCAAAGGGTATTTAGATTAGTAAATTCCCAGAGCAAATGCTAAGTGTACGCTGCAGATAATCAGCTTTCAAAAAGGGTAGAAGACAGATCTATAAGTCTTCTACCTTTTTGGTAATCAGTAACGGGTGGAACAATACAACGTTCGAGTACTGACGCAAAAAGTCATTATTAACAGTAAACTTGATTTCATGGGTTTATATGATAGGATTTTGGAGGAGGCAAGGGCTCTACTAAGATTTATGAATAGGAGGTTAGGTATGCAAGAAAATACATTGATAGCCTCGGATTTTAGGTTTTCAATTAACCTCCCTGAAGACGCTATCGCTTCCTGGCATCAAGAACTTGAGGTAATGTATATATTGCAGGGAACTGGGGTCCTACAGCTGGATGACAATCAGTTTACCTATGAAGTTCGGCAGGATGACATTATTGTGTTGAATAGCTACCAACTGCACGCTTTAAATATGCTAGGTTCGGGCAAGGCGCTGTCGCTGTTTATCTCGCCCGCATTTTTGGCAGCTTTTTGTCCTGAGATTGAAAGTATATTTATAGAGTGTAAGTCTTTTCTATACTCTAAGGACGAACAAGATCGCTTTAATGTAGTCCGAAGTGAGTTCGCCAGTGTATTCCAGGCCTATTACAAAAACGAATCTCGTTTACCTATACTAATGCGTAGTCGTGTAGGTGTATTGCTAAACAGTCTAGTACATACTTTTCTTGAGCAGAGCAAGCAAAAGGATCCCGCCAAATCCTCAAGTAAGGAAAGATTGCGCAAAGCAACCGACTTTCTCCACCGGCATTATCGAGAAAATATCACTCTGAGTGGTCTGGCTTCTACTATCTATTTAAGTAGCTCCTACCTGTCTCATTTATTTCAGAAACAACTTGGCCTTACCTTTACTGCCTACCTTACGAATGTCAGATTGAGTCAGGCGGTGGCACTTCTTCCTAGTGAAAGAACGATCACGGACATCGCCTCAGAAGTTGGGTTTCCAAGTACCAACGCTTTGATCGACGCCTTCAAACGGCGCTTTGGTGTTACACCAGGGCAATACCGTATAGTAAATGAACATGATGCGACAGATCCAAAGGATAACGATATGATTTCAGCGGAATTTTCGACTGATTTCACTTCACTAATGCAGCATTTGCATCACAACGACCACTCCATTGTCCAACCCCAGGTCAACGAGGGATATGATCTTCATGTGGACACTAACCGTAAGATTCGGACACTGAGTCATAACTGGCGGACGTTGATTAATGCAGGATACGCCAAGGATCTGTTGAATGGCGCGGTACAGGCACAAATACGAAAGCTGCAAAATGAGATTGGCTTTCGCTATATGCGTTGCAAAGGTCTGTTAGACGATGACATGATGCTGTTTGTCAGGAAAATGTCTGGTAGCGCAGATTATAACTTTGTTTATGTAGATGAAGTACTGGACTTCATGCTTTCAGTGGAGTTAAAGCCTTATGTGGAATTTAGTTATATGCCCTCTGCATTAGCGAGGGAAGCCGTGTTTCCATTTAAGAGACCAAGTATCCTATCTATGCCTGAGCATCTAGACGAATGGCTCGCCCTTGTGACTTCCCTTGTTAGGCATTTCATTGATCGGTATGGAATTGAGTCCGTGCGGGAATGGAGGCTTGCTCCCTTCGTGAGTCCAGAGTTTTCTGGATATGGTGTGTTTACCATGGAAGAATACTGGGTGCTTTACCGAGAAACCAGCCTCGCCATCCGCGCAATCGATCCGCAACTACATATTGTTGGTCCAGGAAGCAATATTGATGCAACTGATTTTATCAGTGAATTTCTAGTGTCTTGCAGTAAGGGGAATTGTATGCCCGACTCTCTGGCTCTACGTGCTTATCACAGCATATTACCGGGTCAGGAAGATACTGGTCTTCAGCTCATGGCAGAGGATGAAGCTTTTCCACTTGCGGTAAGTGGTGATGAACAGTTTTTGAAACACTCCTTACATAAGGTCAAAAAACTGTTGCGTCAACGTGGTTTCGCTTGTCTGCCCGTGATTCTTGATGAGTGGAGTAATAACATATGGCAGCGTGATTTGTGTAATGATACTTCCTATAAATCTGCTTTTCTTTTCAAAAATATCCTGGAGAATTACGACCACTTTGAGGCTATGGGATACTGGTCGCTCAGTGACCATATGGAGGAGATTATTCCTTCGTCGGATCTTTTTCATGGCGGGTTTGGTTTATTCACTCGCGGAGGTTTGCCCAAAAGCTGTTATCGGGCACTGCAATTGTTACGTTATGCAGGAAGCGGTCTGATAGCTGAAGGTGACGGGTATTTTATAACTTCCTCAAAAGGTGAAATACAGATATTTCTATATAATTATTGTCATTATGATACTCTATATCGCTACCGTCATACTACTCACTTGACTCAATCCGAACGTTACAATGTGTTCAATATACGTAATACCCGTCAGTATCACATTCGTTTAGACGGCTTAACGTCGGGTGTTTATACAGAGCGAAGGTATTCGGTAGGTCCGGCTGGGGGAAGCGCCTTTGATGAATGGTTGAATATGGGGGCACCTAAGGACATGTGTCCAGAAGAATGGTCTTATCTTGAAGGTCGGTCCATGCCGTTATTTCAAATGCGTTCGCTGCAAGTGACAGCAAATTTTGTAGTAAATGCTGTTGTACAACCACACGAGGTACAGGTGATTAGATTAACTCGTTAAATAAAAATAATATAACAAGGATGACATTAGTGTCGTCCTTGTTTGTATTGTAATTTTTCTCTCGATATCAGATTTGAAATCGCTTTCGCTAATAATGATAAAAGAAGGACTGGATATCCTGATTAAACCTATTCCTGAAACCGATAAGCCTGGCGTGAAAAATATCCAAAAAAGTGCAGCTCAAATGCGCAAGATGTTGGAGGCGGTTTCGTAGCAGGAGCCTCCGAGGTAGTAGAGGACATGTGCAAGCTTGTGTTGGAGAATGTGTAAATAACCCCTCTACTGAATTATCTGGTTTAATATGCTAATCTTTATATAGTAGAGCATTATACTGCTAGAGTTCAGTGATTACCATAATAGGAGTGATATTTTGCAGACAAAGATCAACCTTGAAGGCGAATGGAAGTTGCAATTGGACAAGACTAAACAGGGACTAACCTTGCCTTTTACAGATGTTATCACACTGCCGGGAACAACTTCATACGCACGTAAAGGACCAAAGAACGAGGAAGTTTTAGTAAGCGCTCTAACGGATGAATATCTGTTTGAAGGGCAAGTCTGGTTCGCAAGAGAAGTATTCATTCCGGATGAGCTGGCCGGTAAGGCCTGCTATCTATTTTTGGAACGGACGAGACTTACGACGCTTTGGCTCGACAATACGGAGATCGGTAGCCGTAACAGTCTGAACACCCCGCATATATATGAATTGCCGAAGCTACAAGCTGGAATTCATACAATCACCGTCCGTGTGGACAATACCGATTACCCAACCAAGGGCGGACATTTGACTTCACAGGATACCCAGACCAACTGGAATGGGATTACCGGTCGTATGGAGCTTCAGTTCTATGGGGAATCGCAGCTTACTAATATCCGACTGGAGTCGAATCTGGCTGCACGTACGGTTCGTATTACAGCAACCTTGGACAGCAACAGTGAAACTACGCTTGCGGTGTCTGCCCAAAGCTTCAACAGTGAAGAGACACACGCGGTGGACGAGCGTGAGTTTCCTGTTTCACCGGGGCTTTTTTCCGTCGATTATGTGCTAGGCCAAAACGCGTTGCTCTGGAGTGAAGGCGCTCCCAATCTTTATAATATAACCCTTGTTTTGAAAGACAGGGATGGACATATCACTGACCAACAGGAGCTCAGCTTTGGTTTGAAGGAATTTCGAGCGGAGGGTGACAAGTTTACAATCAACGGAGAGAAAACCTTTCTCCGCGGCAAACATGACGGCCTGATCTTCCCGCTCACCGGCTATGCCCCAACTGATGTCGAGGAATGGGTAAGAATCCTTGGCATTTCCAAGTCCTACGGTATCAATCATTATCGCTTCCACACCTGCTGTCCACCGGAGGCTGCATTTACCGCTGCAGATATGCTTGGGATCTATATGCAACCAGAACTTCCATTCTGGGGTACAATCACGGAAGAAACGGATGAGGGCCATAATCAGGCCGAACAGGATTATCTGATCAACGAGGGTTATGCCATTCTCCAGGCTTTCGGCAACCATCCTTCCTTTGTGATGATGTCCCTTGGTAATGAGCTATGGGGCAGTAAAGCTAAAATTGATTCTTTCCTGAAGGCATATAAAGCGTTCGATAATCGGATTCTCTATACACAGGGCTCCAATAACCACCAATGGGTACCGGAAATTCTGGAACATGACGATTTCTTCAGCGGTGTGCGCTTCTCCAGAGAACGACTCTTCAGAGGTTCTTATGCAATGTGTGATGCACCACTAGGACATGTACAGACTGCGTTGCCGAGTACAATGAAGGATTATGATGATCAAATTGTACCCTTGGATCTCTTGAATGGAGAGAAGATGGAAGATACAGCTGGCGGTGAGATCCAGATTCAGTATGGTACCGAAGCCAAGACCGTGAAGGCAGATGAGGCTTCCGGAGAATGGATACCGCACATTCCTGTTGTCTCGCATGAGATTGGACAATACGCAACCTATCCAAATTTTGAAGAGATCGAAAAATATAATGGACCACTCAAGGCCGAGAATTTCAAAATTTTCCGTGAACGCTTAGAAAGTAAGGGACTGGGTCATTTAGCCGCTAAATACTTCGAATGCTCAGGGCAGCTGGCCGTAGCTTGTTACAAAGAGGAACTCGAGGCGGCATTCCGCTCCCGGCGGCTTGCCGGCTTCCAGCTCCTAGATCTCCAGGATTTCAGCGGTCAGGGAACAGCATTAGTAGGTGTCCTCGACGCCTTTATGGATTCCAAAGGAATGATTAGCCCTGAGGAATGGCGGACCTTCTGTAATGATGCCGTTCTGCTGGCGAGATTTCCTAAGTATAACTATGTCTCCGGTGAACCGTTCGATGCTCATATAGAGCTAAGCTGCTTCCGCAGCGGTTTGCCAGATACACTTGAATTACGTTGGGAACTGACTGTGGATAACGGTATTTTGGCAGAAGGGACAACCGAGGTGAACGTTCCTGCAGGAACGAATTACATCGATATCTGTGATTTGGAGATAACGCTGCCTGTAGTTGACCGGATGAGTATAATCGTATTGTCTCTCTCGATACAGGGGACAGATATTCGTAAGAGCTATGAGCTATGGATCTACCCAGAAAAGAGCGGCAATATGCTGGAAGGCATCCATGTATTCGACAAGCTGTCTAGTGATGCGCTTGCACTGCTGGAGCAAGGTGAGAGCGTGCTGCTGATGCCGAAACCGGAAACTCTCCAAAATGCTGTCGAGGGTTATTACTGCACAGATTTCAGGTGTTACCCAATGTTCCGCTCTATCTCAGAGAGCATGAACCGGCCAGTTCCTGTGGGTACCATGGGGCTCTTAATTGATAACAGCCATCCTGTATTCCACGAGTTCCCTAGCGAGGAGTATTCAACATATCCATGGTGGAATATCGTTCAGCACTCAAAATCCATTATCATGGATGAAGCTGATCGCAGTTGGAATCCCGTGGTGCAGACCATCGACAATTTTGAAAGAAATCATAAGCTTAGTTTCCTCGTGGAATGCAGCGTAGGAGCAGGCAACTTACTAGTGTGCGCTTTAGATGCAGACAAGGTAAGCGATTCGCCTGAAGGAAGACAATTCTTATCAAGTCTTGCGGGTTACATCAAATCCGCAGCGTTCAAACCACAATACAAAGCAACTGTGAATAAGCTTCTTGAGTTGATCAAGTAGGGGATTTCTAAGGGCTCCTCATTGTATTTCACATGGGTGAACATAACAGAAGGACTATGCTTCTGTAAGTAAGATGGGCTGTTTAACAGCAGAGCAGCGATTCTCTATGTAACAAGAGAATCGCTGCTCTTTTTGCTAGATAGGGGGCAGACTTTAACTTCACAGTATAATCATCTTCTAAGATTTGGAGAGTTTCGGACCCAGAAGACGCTAATTTCCAAAATTCAGCCTTTTTCGCGTTCTACAAATAGTTTTTATCTAGAATGGTTGTTTGTACTTAGCTGCAACTGAGCAGATTAACAAACGATTTCACAGGGTTAGGGGCCTTCGAAAATGATAACCCGATGCTATCATTGATAATGAAGCTGGATGAATAGAGTTGTAAGCGCATTAACCGATGGCGCCAGAGCCGTTCTTAATCATGAACAGCGCCAAATTATGCAGGATTTGGGGGAACGGGAGAAGACATGAAACAAATTTTATTGAACGATCTAAATTGGGAAGTCAAAGGGTACTGGCCTTGGGTGCCGTTAAAGGGCACCAGCATGGAGCTGGGGCAGGAATTGATGGGAGTTACAGACTGGATGTCAGCCACCGTGCCGGGTGGAGTTCATTATGATCTATACAGACAGGCCTGGATTAGCAATCCTTATGAAGAGTTGAACAGTTTAAGCTGTGAATGGGTGGAGAACCGTTGGTGGGTTTACCGCACGACATTAAAACCTCCAGAGCTAGAGTCAACGCGAGTTGAGCTTGTCTTTCAAGGTCTAGACTATGAAGCAGCTGTTTACGCCGACAATTTCCTGTTGGGTGAGCATAAGGGAATGTTCGAGTCGGCTGTATTTGATGTTACAGATCTACTCTCGGAGCGGGAGAGTCTGGAAATCTCAGTGCTCCTGAAGCAAGCCCCGGATGAAATGGGGCAAATCGGCAAAACCTCGGCCACCTTCACACAGAAGAGCCGTTTTAATTATAAATGGGATTTCTCCACCAGGTTAGTCAACGTCGGAATCTGGGATGATGTAGTACTGAGGGTTCACCGGGATTGTTCTTGGCAAGACGTGTCGATCACTACAGATGCGGAGCTTGGTGAGAATGGCGGGCAGGTGTCAGGTCGAATTTCTATTCAGGCAAGCATCAAACAGATGGCTGATCCTGAACATGCAGGGAGGGTGACAGCGAGCATCACTTGTTCTGATCCGAAGGGGAATCCGCTGCTGGTTCAGTCGTACTCCTTTCTTGCAGGAGAAGTTCTAAACGCGGAGCTCGAAATACCTGAACCTCAGCTATGGTATCCAAACGGCTACGGAGAACAACCGCTCTACAGCCTTGAGTTGAAG
The DNA here is from genome assembly GCF_002264385.1 of Paenibacillus sp. VTT E-133280. Lineage (NCBI taxonomy): Bacteria > Bacillati > Bacillota > Bacilli > Caryophanales > Paenibacillaceae > Paenibacillus > Paenibacillus sp. VTT E-133280. The sequence continues at coordinate 128,119 of NZ_NFUX01000005.1, read as the reverse complement.
CTAATGGACGAATACGATATGGAGCTCGATACACGAAGGTTTCAGACAGGCATCCGCAAACTTAATTATCTCCTTAATGAAGGAAGCCCCGACAACGCGCTACCTTATACGGTTGTGATCAACGGGCGTAAGATTTATATAAAAGGGGTAAATATGACGCCCTTGGATCATCTATACGGAAATGTGACAGTCGAACAGTATCAGCAGATGATCCATCTGATGAAAGCGGCACATATCAATCTCGTTCGGGTATGGGGCGGCGGAATCATTGAGAAGAAGGCCTTCTACGACTTATGTGATGTAAACGGCATTATGGTCTGGCAGGAGTTCATCCAATCGAGTTCAGGCATTGATAATATTCCATCCAAGCTGCCTGAGTTCCTGGAACTGCTGCGCAAGACGGCTTGCACCACACTCTGCGACAAACGCAATCATGTATCGCTGACGGTATGGAGCGGTGGAAATGAATTAATGAGTGAACCGAACAAGCCTTCAGACCTCAGCGATTCCAATCTGGCGATGCTAAAGGGGCTGGTAGAGCAGTATGATCCGCAGCGGCTCTTTCTGCCTACCTCGGCATCTGGTCCGGTGGAATATATTACGGAAGCCAGGGGACAGGGTCATGATGTTCATGGCTACTGGAAGTATATGGGCAACCCCTATCACTACGAATTATATGGCAGTAACGATAATCTGCTGCATAGCGAATTCGGAGTGGATGGACTTAGTTCTCTTAAAAGCCTAGAGAAATTTCTGAAGGCAACCAACCAACAGCCTGTCTCGATGGAGAACAATGCGGTATGGAGACATCACGGGGAGTGGTGGGATACGCTTAGCCGTGAAGAAGAAATGTTTGGTAGCATGAGCAATTTGAAGCAGTTCTCCATTTGCAGCCAATGGATGCAAGCAGAAGGTATCCGCTTCGTGTTGGAGGCCAACCGTCGCCGAAAATTCAGAAACAGCGGGAGCATTGTGTGGCAGTTCAACGAGCCTTGGCCGAATGTGTCTTGCACCAATCTTGTCGATTATTATGTGGAAACGAAGATGGCCTACCATTGGGTGAAACAGGCCTTCCGTCCGCTGCATGCATCGCTAGATTATCGCAGTCTACTGCTAATACCTGGCACCGGATTTCAGGGAAATGTATTTGTTCATGGTGGGGATGGAGGTAGGATTAATGTAGAAGCGGAAGTACTCGATGCAGCGGGCCGGGTCCTACATCGGCAATTCTTTGAAGCAGAAGGAGACAAAGAGCGTGCTGTCTGTGCTGGCGAGCTTAATTTCAGCGTGTCTGAGGATGAGGATCAATTATATTTTGTTAGATTGTCATTCCGGAATGTTGAAGAAGATCTGCAGCAAAATTTATATGTCTTCTCCACAGCCAAAAAACATCTTTATGCCCCAGCACTTGAGCTTACAGGTGGAAACCTTCACGTGCGGCAGGAAAGCTTATGGCTACCCACTGGTGTAGGAGAGTTAAGTCACCAAGCCCACTTCACCCTCCATAATACTGGTAGTGAAGTACTGCTTCATGTACATGCTGAGGAGAAGGGGAACCGCTACTGGATGGAAGCAGAAGAACAGTTCCTCACCCTTTTTCCGGGAGAAAACAGGACGGTAACGGTTACTTGCACACCGAAACTGTCGGGAGGATTTCTGGCTGGGGAGAATTACAATAGTACCGACGGCTTACCAGAAATTAAATTTTGCTCGTTTCTGACAGCACTGGGCGATACGTTACCAGATGGAGGAGAGGGAATACATGCGTAAATCATTGTGTTTTGTACCGGGGAAATACGCTCCGCTAAGTCGTTTTATTCTTAGTGGTGGACCTGAACCCATTGCTGTACCCGTTACCAGGGCTGTGGCTGATTATTTAAAATTGCACAACGCAGAACTGCGGCTGGCATGCTTACGCAGCGGTGAAGTGACTTACCAAAATGCAGCTTGGTCAACCCTGCGGGAGGATACAGTTGAGGCGGAGGTAGTAAAAACGGAAGGAAGCCAGAATTTAGAAGAAGGAGTATTCGTATTGGTCAGCCCGTTGCTGATTAATACGCTTCCAGTAGTATCACACTGGGATAACAGTGCTGCTGAGGGAAAAGGCGGCTTCCGTTATGGTGGAACCGACGGCATCGGAACCCTGCGGATGGACGAAGCTGGAGAGAAGGTTGTAGCTGAGCATGTACGGCTCTATAATAACGATTCAGATAGCCCTTATGTGTACAATACCGAAGATTATCAGCTGTTCGGCAGTAACGAAGGGGATAAAGCACTTAAAACCCCGCAATTTGAACACTATATTGGTGACCGCTACAGTCTCTATGCAGTAGATGATTTAGTTGCCATCTCCTTGAGCAACCGTATCCTGAAGACCTTTGGGTATCCGGTGGTCTTCCGTAATGAATCGACTGACGATGGGGATCTTTTAAGCAATGTGCCTGTGTTTCAGCTCATCAGCGGCAGTCTGTTAGTTACGGAGAACGGTAAGCATAGCCTTGCGTCCTATATTTTGCCGCCCAATTGGAGTGGGAAAAGTGTTAAGGGCTATCCGCTGTTATTCAACGGTTATTATGATGCTAATGAAAATAATTTCAGCACTGTAGGTCCCTCATTTCTGGAAATCATCGGCAAGACTCTGGCCAGCACAGGCAAAGGTGTTGTTGGTGTTCTCTGGAACGGCGGGGGGTACATCGGCAGCCGCTCCCTGCAAGGCTCCATTTACGCCGGCATCGCAGCTGCAATTGCCAGAGGCCAAGATAGCTATGGCGGTGATGCGGAGCAGGTTGTGGCCGTGGGTGGCTCACGCGGTGGGCTGACTGCGTTGCTGGCGGGAGGCAATCCTCTGAGACTGCCGTACCGGGTACGGTATACATTGTGTTATGCACCTCCGCTAATTCTGAACGGGCTTACCCGTGAGTTTGCGGAAGGGGCTTGCCCATTGATTTGGCATGTTGCGGAGGTAGACACCGGTTACCGGGAAATCTGGAAGAAGAATTGGCGGCATCCGCAGACCGGAAGTACGGGAATCGAGACGCTGCTACAGACGCTGACGGGAGCTACTGACTCCGCAAGGCTACAAGAAACGACCGGACTGGAATCCACTTTCTTCCTGGAGGGTCTTAAAGCGAGCGGCACAAAGCTGCTGATCAACCACGGCACGCATGATGCCTTTACCCTCAGCCGATTCAGCTTTGCCTTCGCGGCCTTAGTCCGGAGTCGTGGCATTCCACTTCGCCATGAGATCGGCTACCGCTTCGGGCATAACAACTGCACGGACCTTTACGAGCAGGCTGCTCTGTGTCTAAAAGCTATACTACAGGAACAGGAGCTTGAATTCACGGGGACGGTGCATTATCGCAGACGCAGTCCAGCTGCGGGCGAGTGGGAGCAGACGGAACGTTTTGTTCCGGTTCATCAGCCAGTTTTTCTGGAGGCACCGAAGTTCGTTGCGGTGGGTAGTCCAGTGGCTTGGACTCTTTATGGAGAGCCGGGAATGGAATACCGCCTAGAGCTGGGAATCCTAGATCAGCAGGCTTGGGAACAGAAGCAGCAAATAGTCCGGAATGAGCGCATTACACTCGCGTCCGGTGAATTGCCAGATAAACAGCATCCTCTTGAGCTCTGCTCGTGGCAGGATGGGGCAAGCCAACTCGCTGACGGGCAGCATGAGGGTTATTATCTATATGAGTTGTCTTATAGGCTCAAGGGTGAACAGGACTGGAACGTAGTATCTCCATCCCGTGTGCCACAGCCCGGCGTGGAGCCGCAGGCGATACTCCGCATATTGGAGGAGCAGCCCAATCCGGCGAGCGAAGCGTTCCGGGCGGAAGCGGCCGTCCTATGTATTAGCTCAGGGCTAAGTGAGGCCTAACCTAAACGTCATAACATGAACATAAGCGGTGTACGGCCATTTCGGTGCGTACATCGCTTTTTTTTTGAAATATAAGAAAGTATAAGTTTCATACCATACTCTACCTCTTATATTTCTCGCATAAACACTCCAGCAAAATAAGTAGCTTTACAAACGCTTTCGCAGGGTTACCGGATTTCGAGGATTCGAAGGAAGCGCTATCATTTAAATATAACAACTAACAACGCCTGACCGGAGTGAATCTTGGCTTCGGGAGGAAGGAAGGACAGGAGCATGATTGGAAAAACCACTGAACTAAATCCTTTAATGACTAAGAAAAAGAAAAGTTATCCTGTGCGGCGTCTATTTAGAGATTGGTCCTCTTGGATATTAATTGTCCCTACGCTTTTTGCCTTTTTCTTTTTTTCCTGGCAGCCGCTGATCAAGGGCATTGTGCTCTCTTTTTTCAATACAGAGGGTTATAATGCCGTAAGCTTTGCCGGACTGCAGAATTACAAGGATGTGATACAGAACTCAGCGTTTCAGCAGACACTGACCAACTCTTTTGTATATGTGTTTTGGTCGCTGCTGATTGGATTTGCTGTACCCATTATTGTCGCAGTTGTGATCAATGAGCTCAGGCATGGGAAATCGTTTTTTCGCTTTTCAGTCTTTTTTCCGAGCATGGTTCCCGGCATTGCTGCCTCGATGTTATGGATGTTTCTGTTTGAGCCTGGGAAGGGCGGCGTGCTGAATATTATGCTGAGCGCTCTGGGATTCCCGGTGCAGCAGTGGCTTCAGGACCCGGACATGACGATTATGCTGATTATTTTCACGATTACCTGGCGGAATTTTGGGGGAACGGTGCTGCTCTATCTAGCCAGTCTGCAAAGCATTAATCATGATCTGTACGAAGCGGCTTCCATCGACGGTGCGAATGTATGGCGAAGATTTAAAAGCATCACCATTCCGCAAATCTCCAGTATGATCGGATTGATGATGATTTTGCAGATTAGCGGTGTATTCCAGATCTTCAACGAGCCTCTGGTCATGACCGAGGGGGGGCCGAATAATGCCTCAATGACGTTGATGCTGCAAAGCTATTATTATGCATTCCGGAGTTTTGAAGCAGGGCATTCCATGGCGCTGGGGGTTATTACTTTTCTTGTTCTGATGGTGCTTACTATTATTTATTTCCGGCTGGATAAGAAATTGAACAGGGAGTAGAAGCTATGAAAACAAAAGAAGCATTTGGCATTATCGGCAATATAGAATATAGATCACCTTGGGTGCGCGTGCTGTATTGGTGCATGTTCATTCTGATGATTGTGCTTGCCGCCGTCTGTATTCTGCCTCCGGTCTGGATTATGGTCTCGAGTCTTAAAGACATCAAAGAGTTCTATGCGATCCCGCCCACCCTGATTCCTCGCTCATTCAATGTTGGCAAGCTATGGGAGACCTGGCAGGAATTTAACTTTCTCAGTTATTATCTGAATACGGCATACTTAGCTGTCGGTTCTGTACTATTTTGCCTTACGTTTAACGGGCTGGCAGGATATTTTTTTTCCAAGCTTAAGCCTCGAGGGAGTGCACTGCTGTTTGCTCTGATCGTGTGGACCATGATGGTTCCGAATACAGTCGGGATGGTGCCGCTGTTCAAAAACCTGATTGATTTTCCATTGTTACACTTGAACCTGACCAATACTTACTGGCCGATGTGGTTTATGGCTGCTGTGAATCCGGTGGTAATTCTGATCTTCAAGAATTTTTTTGATACCATCCCTCTGGCGCTGCTGGAAGCGGCCAAAATTGACGGAGCGAGCACGATCGGTATCTTTATCCGGGTGATACTTCCGCTCAGCGGACCGGTTATGGCAACAATTACGATACTAACGATGAACAGTGTCTGGCAGGATTTCTTCTGGCCTTTTATGGTGCTGAAGGATAAATCGACCTGGTCGGTCATTGTGGCCATTTACAATCTGAAAGCGACTTTGCCGCAGGACATTCAGTTTATTGCGCTGACGTTTGCGATCCTGCCGCCGATTATCCTGTTTGTTTTTTTCCAAAAGTACATTATGAACGGGCAATCCTTTGGTGGAAGTATTAAAGGGTAACATCACCCGATCACAAACCATTTCACAGTTTTGCCCCGTAGGGTGCTGCAGAAGGTGCGTGGTAAGATGATTTCAGATTCAAAAGAAAGCGCTTTACATGTTGTGAAGAATGCTTTAACAATAAGCTTAGGGGGAATTACATTGAGAATCGAACACACCAAAAAAATTACAGCTACACTGGCGCTAACATTACTTCTTACGGCCGGTCTGGCTGGCTGCGGAGGTTCCAAAGAAGAGAACGCCGGGGGGAATACGGAAGAAGCGAGCAACAAACAAGTGACGATCAAGGTCAGTAACTGGCCGAAGCCGAATGAGGAAGCCAAAATTGCCCAGTATGAGCAGGTTATGGCGAAGATGAAAGCTAATTTTCCGGATATCATTGTGGACAAGGATGAATGGGGGTATGACGTCAGCTCTTTCCTGCCTAAAGCGGCCAGTGGTCAGCTTCCAACGGTTTACGAAACCTTTTTTACAGAAACAAGCAAAATTATCAAAGCAAATTACGCAGCTGATATAACGGATACTATGAAAAAATATGGTTATGATCAGGCGATCAATCCAGATCTGCTTAAGATGGTTACCAAAGACGGGAAATATTACGGGATTCCGAAGGACGGATATGTCATCGGCATGCTCTACAATATGAATCTCTTTAAGGAAGCTGGTCTGTTGGACGATAAAGGCATACCAAAGTTCCCTAAGACATATGATGAGCTGGCAGAAACCGCGCAGATCATCAAGCAAAAGACTGGTAAGGCGGGAATGTTCCTGCCAACAAAAAGTGGCCAGGGCGGTTGGATGTTCATGAATATTGCCTGGGCATACGGCGCGGAATTCGAAAAACAGGTAGATGGCAAATGGCAAGCGGTGTTCAATTCTCCAGAAGCAGCGGCAGCACTGCAATATGTGAAGGACTTGAAATGGAAATATGATGTTCTGCCAGATAATAATCTGGTCGATGTTACAAATGACATGTTCCGCTTGTTCGGTACCGATCAAGTCGCAATGAGCTTCGGCACGAATGACTGGTCTCCAGTCATCCAGCAGCAGACCAAAATGTCTAAAGATAATGTGGCAATGTCCGCACTTCCAGTTGGGCCGATCGGAAAACCTGTAACCCTGCTCGGAGGTGGTCTATATATGTTTTCGCCTAATGTAACACCTGAGCAGATTGATGCTGGATTCAAATGGCTAAAAACCTACGGATTCACTCCGGAATCCTCAGAGGAGGCGTTGACTGGTTGGGATATCGAGAAAAAGACACTGAGTGATCAGGGGCTGATCGTAGGCCCATACGGACTGCGGATTTGGACAGATGAGAAGCGGATCGGTGAAGAACAGAAGATTCTCGACAAATACAACAATGTAAACTTGGATTTGTTCCGTGATTATATGGACAACGGCAGTAAAGGCATGCGGGCAGAAGAGCCGGTCAACGCTCAGGAATTGTACCAGAAGTTGGATATTGTACTGCAAACCGTCCTAACGGACAAAAACGCAGATCCACTGGAGGTTTTGACTAAGGCTGCTGAAGAATTCCAACGTGATTATCTCGACAAGGTGAAATAAACACAGTCAAACGGCGGCGTCGTCCTTCTAAAGGACGGCGATGCCGTTTCTGCGTACATTGCCAAAATCTACTCTAAGGGATAAAGGAGAGGTGCATTATATGGCAGCAAAAGAATGGGGAGACTGGAACGCGCGATGGATCTGGCCTTTGGACGAGGAAGGAACTGAAAGTTGGGAGCAGCAACACGAGCGGGTGTATTTTCGCAAAATGTTTGAGCTGCCAGCTGGAGCGGGGAGGGCCTACAGTCTGAATTTGGCCATTACAGCTGACAGCCGCTACAGACTCTTTGTTAACGGGCAGCGTTTATGGGCTGGTCCTTGCAAGGGTCATGGTCATGTACACTATTATGAGGAGTTCCATTTGAATGACGTTTTGCAACCAGGTATAAATGTGATTGCTGTTATGGTAGTTCATTATGCTGGGACTTCGCCATTTGAATTGGGTGAAGACGGTCCTCTATCGATTTGGCGCTCGCAAAAAGGCGGCTTGCTTGTAGAAGCGGATGTTATGAACAATGGGCAGATTGTACAGGAACTTAATACGGATACCTCATGGAAAAGCATTAGGGACCACAGCTACCGGCTTCAGCCGTTTCCGATTATGCGCTGGATGGGCGGATTGGAAGAGGTGGAGGGGGACATGTCGCTGCTGAATTGGATTCTGCCGGAATATGACGACAGCGCCTGGCTAGCCGCAGGGATTGTACAGCCGGTGCGGGATGATTATGGTCAATTAACCCCCTGGCAATTGGCGGAGCGACCGATTCCGCTGCTGTATGAGCGCGATCAGCTCTTCCTGAAGCTGATGCGCAGCAGCAGTGGTGAAGGGGAAGCCCTTTTTGAAAACGGGCATAGTCTGGAGCTGCGGAATGAAGCTGGTGGAGCTTCGCGGCCATTAGCAGGAATACACGTGGAAGCGTGGCAGCAACTCTGGCTGGAGCTGGATGCAGGAGAGCTAATCACAGCTTATCCGCAGCTTAAGCTTCTTGGGGGGAAAGGTAGCCGAATCACCCTGCTGTACGCCGAGTGCTACGAAGAAGAGACTGGAGATGACGAGATCCGCCGCAAATCCATCCGTGATGATATGCAGGAGAATGTGTTAAGAGGAGGATATGACTGCTATCATCCTGCCGGTTATGGCACCTCGGTGCAGATGGAAAGCTATGAGCCATTCTGGTTTCGTACCTTCCGGTATATCCGGCTGGAGGTGAATACTGGAGCCGAACCTTTGACGATATCCGGCTTCAGTTATCGGGAGACCGGATATCCTTTGCTGCCGGAAGGAAGCTTTCATTGCAACGATGAACGATATAACCAGCTCTGGGAGCTGAGTGTCCGAACACTTCAACGCTGCATGCATGAGACCTACGAGGATACGCCGTATTATGAACAGTTGCAATATACCATGGATACCAAACTGATGATGGAATTTACGTACCTGTTATCAGGAGACGACCGATTGGCACGGAGGGCAATGGAAGATTACAGGGCTTCGCAGCTGCCAAATGGCATGTTGCAAAGCCGCTACCCCTCCGTGCTGCCACAGGTCATCCCCTCCTTCTCTTTATATTGGATCGGGATGATTCATGACCACTACAGATCCTTTGGAGATCTGGCTATCGTAAATCGGTACCGACTGCCACTGTTATCCGTATTGGACTGGTTCGATCAGCGACTGACACCGCAAGGTCTGGTGGACAGAACGCCTCGCCAATATTGGAATTATTTTGACTGGGTAGAAGAATGGCCACTTGGTGCACCAGACTGTACGGATGATACACCTGCGACCATGCTTAGTTTGATGTATGCGGCCGCGCTGGAGCAAGCGGCTGAATTGCTTGCAGCCAGCGGTTGGACACAGATTGCTGGTGAACTACGTCAGCGAAAAGCCGCAGTCAACGCTGCAGTGCTGGATTGTTGTCGCCAAACGAACAGCCTGATGTTCCGCGACAGCCCGGCGGCAACAGCGGAAACACAGCTGAGCCAGCATACGCAGGTCTGGGCGATTTTAGCTGGCACGGTGGACGCTGTAGAGGGTGCAGCACTACTAGAGATTACAATGGCTGACACATCACTGGCTAAACTTTCGCTGCCGATGAGCTATTATCTTTTTCGCGCGTTGGAACATTGCGGATTGTATGACCGCTCCTTCGGACTATGGGCTCGTTGGATGAAACAGCTGGATTTGAACCTCACTACACTCCCGGAAATGGACTCTGTTGGAACCAGAAGTGACTGTCACGCCTGGAGCGCTCTCCCGATCACTGAGTTCACAAGAGGGATATTGGGTGTCCGGCAAGGGATAGAGGGAATAACCGTAAAGCCACATTGCGGCGATCTGCAACAGGCCAGTGGAATCGTAAGCACAAGTCTGGGTCCAATACATGTAAAATGGGAAATCCATTCAGAAGCGGGACATAAAAGCTTCCATTTTGAAGCTAACTGGCCAGCAGGTTCGGCGATTACAATTATCTTGCCTAATCATGAAGTGCTGCTGACAGATGCAGGTTCTTTTTATAAGGCGATCGACATTAGTCACTTTAGCTGATAGTCTGATTTCAATTGAGCTTCGTTTTCGTTGATTCATACACCAGAGGGGGATGGGGAGTTATATGTTCAGATCATTCGGCCGCAACATCCGCCTTGTCCTGGTGCTGTTTATTACCGTTTACATTGCCGCTTCGAGTTTCATTTTGTACCGTACTATGGAGCATAGAAGTTTGGATATGTTGCGGCAGTTGTCCGTTCAATACACTGGCCAGCAGCATAAGAACACTCTTTTGTTCATGAACTGGCTAGAGGAGACCTCCAAGCTTATCTCCAACAATCAGGTGGTACAGAATGCGTTGAAAAAACCAGCGTACGACGGAGCGATTTCTCCGATACTTGAGGGCATTCGCTCCTCTAGCAGTGACATTCTCGGTATTTATATTTGGGGTGAAGCAGGGGGGACGTACTCCTCGAGCAATGTATCCGGGCTTCTCCCCTTTGCAGAGATCAAGAAAGTTCCGGTGATGGAACAATTTCTGGATAATCGGGAACAGGCTTTGCGCTGGACGGTGCTGAACCGGGAACATCTGATGAATGCGCCTTCTGATCTGCGCGACCGCCTGCTACTTGAAGTGAAAATTCAGGATGCGGAGGGGCAAGTTTTAGGTCTGCTCTCGCTCGAAGTTGAGATTGACAAGCTGTACAGCTTCTACCTGTCAGGCAAGAATACGATCTACGGCGAGAATGAAGTTTATCTGCTGACAAGTAACGGAAAGCTACTGAATGCGGCGGATGTGCCCATGAAGCGACTGCAAGAAGTTAGAACAGCGCTGGCCACACCGAAAATGAATCATCCGGCTAAGCCGGAAGGTCAAGAAGGTATCGCCAGTAGTGATGCAGATCTACTTGAGCGTGAAACGGCCGACGGCTTGATTTTACTCTATCCGCTGCCCGAATCGGACGAGCGGATTGTCACCTATATCTCTGCAGACGGAATGAATGCAGAGCTGCGGACGTTTAAGTATTTAATGATCGGATTAAACATCATGGTGTTCATAGTTTTCTGGTTGCTGATCTCAAAGCTTAGCGGCAGTATTGTTAATCCGCTGAAACAGTTATACTTGAAAATTAACTCCACGATGAAAGACTAAGATTGGCAGTCAGAATAGCAGACAGAATCTATGGGAAATAAATGAGATTCTAATATTTATCAATTGGAATAATGTGGTAAAATGGAGTAATGGGAGAGATAGTTAACGAAAATAGAGGAGGATATAAATATTTTATGGGAAACGACTTATACAGAAAACTAGGGGCATCCTTTCTAATTTCCGCTGGAGTAATCTATGCTATTGAACGTGTGGGCTCTTTGATAGCTCGCAGCCATGAAACTGTTGCGTTATACGAAGCAAACATGTTTGAGACCTTACCTGAAACTCATATTACAGGCTTCTTCGATAATATCTTTGTGCCAATCCTTACGTTCCTCGGTATGATACTTTTTGTATATGGGTTCCCGAAAAAAATAAAATAAGATAAGATAACTCATTCAACACGATGTGAACACATTATGGATTGTACCGCGAAGTACTAAGATAACGGGATACTAAAGTGAATTTAGCGGTTGCTTCGGCTGCCGTTTTTATTTGTTTCAGTTAACGGGCAGTTTAGCTTTAGGAGAATAAAGGTCTTGATAGGCTTAATGTCGAAAAGAATATAACCGCGTAAAATGAAGGAGAGGTACTTTGAAAAAAATTAGGGTAGCAACAAAAGAGGAAATGATAGAAATTTATAAGATGGGCTATGATGTTTGGGGAGATAATCTGCCATATGAAGAATATATAACGATGTGCCAGGCTTCAAAGAAGTATAAAAAGGGTACGTGGTATGTTCTTGAAGCAACAGACACAAAGCAACTATTAAGTTCCCTCATCGTATATGATCTAAATCTTTCTGAAGGCCAAATTGTAAAAGGGATTGGTTCAATCGCTACCCCTTTATATTTAAGAAAAAAAGGATACGCTTCTTTATTGGTCAAAGAAACGATAAATAAACTTGAAAAGGAAGAAAAATGTAACGATTTTTTCCTTTATAGTGATATTGGGATAGAATTTTACATAGGATTAGGTTTTATTGTACTACCTAATGATAGTCAAAAATATAAAGACAGTGTTTGTATGTATTACTCAAAAGAAAATGATTTCGACTCCATATCACTTGATATCCCCAATTACTTTTAAAGCACTATGATCTTTAGTGAGTTGTGGCGACTGTATGAGACTGATAAACGTATCCAAGGAATTAGTAAAAAAAGAAATCGTTCTTTGTGAGAAAAGTGGAAGTACCACCTACCTCTCAAAAAGGAACGATTTCTTTGTAATGTCCGCATTCACTAACAATCTTAGTTAATGGGGCAGTTCCTTCTTCAAGCTAATCGTAACCGTAGTGCCTTGACCCGGAGTGCTGGAGATGCTTAGCCCATATTGAGGGCCGTATTCCAGCTTAATCCGTTCGTCCACATTTCGCAGGCCATATCCGCTCTGGAACAGCACATCTTCCTTGGCTTGGCTAAGTGTCGCGCCGTTGGCAAAGCCGACTCCATCATCCGTCACTGTAAAACGAATCTCATCCTCCAGCAACTCACCCTTAATCCAAATCCGGCCCATGCCACGTTTCTCGCTGATACCATGTTTGATCGCATTCTCTGCGATAGGCTGAAGAATCAGCTTCAGAATGCGGACCTTGCGCAGCGATTCCTCAATGTCGTATTCAATCTCGAATTTATTCGGAAAACGCATTTGCTCGACAGTCACAAAACTTTCCACTAGGCGAATTTCTTCGTCGACAGTGACGAATTTGTCGCCTTTATGCAGGCTAATCCGAAAAAAGGTCGCCAGAGAAGAAATTAGCCGCTCAATGTCGGGCTGCTTCTTTAGCCGGGCAATCCAGGCGATCGCATCCAGTGTGTTGTAGAGGAAATGAGGATTGATCTGCGATTGCAGCGCAGTCAGCTCGGCTTTGCGTTGCTTCTCTTTCTCTTCATCCTTTTCCAGCATTAATTGGCTGATCCGTTCTACCATCTGATAGTAGCTGTTCTCTAGCTGGAAAATCTCATCGACCTGTGCCCGCTGCTCATAGACAGCAGCTAAGTCTTTTTTGCCAAACAGACTCAGCTTCTTCTTCAAATTCAGTAGTGGACGGGTGATTTTGGCCGCCAGATAAAAGGAAAGAATCAGTAGGACAATGAAGGTAACACTGGCGAAAAGAAGGGCATTTCGGTTACCCTTGGCAATTCCCTCCAGCAATTTGTGGCTAGAAATCACACTGGTGAACTCCCAGCTAACGCCAAGCGTCTCCAACCTAGGATTCAAAGGATAAGTAGCAATGATGTAGGAGTTACCGTTATCTGACCAGGTGCGATAGCCTTCTTTCTGACCCGGATGAAGGGGGGCGTTCTCCTCCAAAAAATTGCCCAAGAGCCGCTTGTCAGGGTGAGATATAATCCGGTCGCTGGAAGTCAGGAAGGAGTAGCCAATGCCAGTGAAACTGGAGGAATAAAGATCAGCCAAGGCGAATTCTCTGACATAGATGATGACAACCCCGATATTTTGCCCCGTATTGAAGTTCCGGAATTGCTGTCCGAAAGGAATATAGGCATTGCCGTCACCATCCCGTTTGATCTCACCAACAACAGGCATGCTGCTCTCCTGTATCTGTTTAATAAATAAGGCTTCGGGAACCTCAAGCATCTGCTCCTTGGACTGATAAGAATAAAGCATATTGTCATTTGTGCTTATAATCACATTGCCCACGAGAGCATTCTGGGTCAGCATGCCGTCGATGATAGCTCCGATCCGTGATTCCTTGTCTGTTACCGGCAGGGAATCGTTATTAATGATCTGGTAAATATCACTGTTCACTAGAAAGCGCAGAAACAACATCTGAATGTCATCGACCATCAACTCCACACTGAGACCAATTTGGCGCTGAGTCTGGACGACATGGCGGTACAGATCCTTTTGAAGATAGGTATAGGAATAGAAGTTGAAAATAACAAGCATCAGCACCAGATGCAGTGACAATCCCACTAACAGGACAACAACAATCCGACTTTTGATCTTGAACCTCCGCATCCAAGAATTAATCCGGTTGGCCATCGTTAGCTTAACCATAGGTTTTTGCATATTCGCTCGGTGGGATGCCCGTCATCTTTTTGAAAATCTGGCTAAAGTATTTGGAGTCAGTGAAACCAACCTGATTGCCCACCTCATAGACCCGGTACATCGGATTGCGCAGCATACGTTTGGCTTCTTCAATCCGATATTCCGTCAGACATTCATAGAAAGTCTTGTTTAGATCTTTGCGGAATAGATGCATTAAATGGGTTGGACTGACGAACACCGCAGCAGCAACCATCTCCACGGTAATGTTCTCAGCATAATGCTCCCGGATAAAAGCGAGGGCATCTCTGATTTCACGCCGGCATCGAGCTCCGGCCTCTTCTTCAGCGTACAACACGCGTTCAATACCAGACAATGCACGCTGCGCAGCCAGCGAAGCCTGTTTGTATGAATCTACGATTCCGTTCCATTCTTGAGTTGGTTTGCCGATGCCTACGCTAAGAGCCTGGCCGAAGTGCTGCTGGCTCCATTCCGATAGCTGCTTACCTAATCTGCGGGCAGAATCACCGGCAAGCTCAGGTTCATCGGTTCGGAGTATCATAACCCACTCCAGATGACTATCGCGGAATAGACAGAGCTGTTCAAAAGAATACGCTTCCAGAATAACCGCTGCTTCATCCTCCAACGCTTTGCCTACATCAGTTCCTTGAAGACCATTATCAGCAGGGAAGGCTATGGACAGCGGCAGCATAGCTTTTCCTGGTTCCAATTGCAGCTCCAGCAGCTTTATTTTGCTGGTAATGAATTCCTCACTATGCAGCTGGCCATGCAGTAAATCCTGCCAGAATTGTTTGGATATCGCGGCAATTTCCTCATTAAGCTGCGAATATCGCTTGGAGAGTTGCTTTTTCCCCAGGATTTCATCACCAACGCTTCTTACTGTATCTGCGAGTTCTTCTATGTTAATGGGCTTTAACAGATAGGTGGAGGCGCCATAACGCAATGCAGCCTGTGCATATTGAAATTCGTCATAACCGCTGAGGACGACAATACCTACGAGCATGTCCTGCTCCCGTATTTTCTCGATGAGTTCAAGACCATTCATATAGGGCATACGGATATCGGTAATAATCACATCCGGGCGGTGTTGTAGTGCAAGCTCCAAACCCTCCTCACCATTGCTGGCTTCTCCTATGATCTCAACGTTGTATTCTGCCCAGTCTATGGTTTGAGTGATGCCCATACGAACCAGATATTCATCATCTACTATAAGCGCTTTCAACATTGGCCTCACCTCGAAGTAGTTTCTAATATGTCTTACAGCCATTATAAACATGAAACCTCTTTTAGAGGAGCGATAATTTCTTAGTTGTCAGGATCACAAACGATTTCGCAGTATGTTCCCCGGTGGCTTTGTACAACGATAGCCTCATAGCGGATGTTCTAAATATTTCAACAGCTTAACAAACCGTTTCATAGGATTCCATCCTAACTTTTGCAAAATGTACTGTGATAGACTTTAACCGTAAAAGAGCGGTAAGCGCTTTTATAAATACATGACATCGAAATTGAACGCTGTAGGAGGAGTACCCTTGATGCAAAATTCATTTATTCCATTCGGGTTTCAATATTACCGTTCCCCGACCCCATTCCGGGATCAATGGGAGAAAGACCTAAGCAATATTGCCGGGCAGGGCTTCAATTGTGTGAAGTATTGGGTACAGTGGCGCGCCAGCGTGTCCAAAGAAGGGATCTACCAGTTCGATGATATTCAGGAGCTGATGGATATTGCTCAACGGAACGGCTTAAAGGTCATTTTGAACGTGATTTTCGATGTGGCGCCAGCCTGGTTTTATAAAAAACATCCTGATTCCAAAATGATCACATCAGACGGTTCCGTACTGGAACCAAGGTCAATTAACTGCCGCCAGATTGGCGGAGCTCCTGGACCTTGTTATCACCATGCAGCTGCAGCCACGGAGAAGGCGAAATTTTTGTCGGAAACAGTGAAGACTTTCAAAGATCATCCTGCACTCTGGGTGTGGGATTTATGGAATGAGCCTGAGCTGACGACAGGGATTAAGCGCAAGCTGTCATTTGACAACCAGGTATGTTATTGCGGGCACTCCGTGCTGGCATTCCAAGAATGGCTGAAAAATAAATATATTACTCTGGAAGCTCTGAACGAATCATGGCAGCGGACTTACGGAAACTGGGAGGAAGTAGAGGCACCGCGTGGGCAAGGCGTATTCAATGATTTGGTGGACTGGCGGCTGTTCATGTCCGGTACTTTGACAGTTGAGCTGCGGAGCCGGGTAGATACTGTGAAGTCACTGGATCTGCTGCATCCTGTTATGGCACATACTGTGCCAGCTCCTATTTTTAATATGATTACAGCAGGGTCAGACGACTTTAAGCTGGCTGAGCCCTGTGACCTGACAGGAAATAGCCTAGGGTCCTCAGCTTGGTCGGCTGATCTACTGATCTCTGCCGCCAAAGGCAAACCGATCATCAACTCAGAGATTCATGCGCTGCCTGGCAATACGGCGATGAAACCGCGCCAACCGGAGCTGCGAGAAATGAAGCGGCATATTCTGACCCCGCTCGCCCGTGGCATCACGGGATATCTGTTCTGGCAGTATAGACCGGAGGTATTAGGACAGGAGGCTCCGGCTTGGGGCAGTGTATATTTGGACGGCAGTCCAACCCCATGGTACAAGGATATGGCCCAACTAAATAAGCTTGTGCAAGACAATAAGCAAGAGCTTTCACAGGCAAAACGGCGTGGGGACGGGATTGCTATTCTATTCAGCCCACAGAACCAAATCGCAAACTTTGCTGCCCATGATCATTTGGACACCTATAACGATTCCCTGCAAGGCGTCCATAAACTGCTACATGACCTTAATTATAAAGTGGAATTTCTGCATGAGTCGGATGTTACGGAACAGACATTGGACCAATACCGCTGCCTGTGGATGCCTTATCCACTGTATCTGAACCGTAAACTGTGTGACCTCCTGCGTGAGTGGGTTGAAAAGGGAGGCATATTGATTTCGGAATGCTCCTTCGGAGCGCTTCAGGCAGAGAATGGCTGTCACAGCTATACAGTTCCCGGTTACGGATTTGATGAAGTCTTTGGGGTTCGGGAGACTTGGATTCATTCTGCCGAGAATCTGGATCATAGCTATCATCAGGTAGCATTCGAATCACGGACGGCGATCCCACTCCTTAATGTAATGGAGCACAGCAAGGAAGGAGAAGCAGCTGCAGATGATAAGGCACACGGCTCCTATTACAAATCAGATATTGCGCTGCAAAGTCATGTGAAGGTCCTAGCCGAATTTGCCGAGGACAACATGCCTGTGTTGACGGCCGCCGCTTATGGCAACGGGCGTGCTGTGTGGTTCGGTACCTTGCTTGCGGCTGCCTACTGGCAGGATGGACATACCGGAACGCTACAGTTGGTGCGCGATCTTTTACAGCAGGAATTGAAGCTACAGCCGAATGTGCAAGTAAGCGGAGGTGTCCGCGCTGATCTTTCCGAGTGGGAAGTTGAAGAAGACAGAGGTGCGTTCCTCTATGTGCATAATGAAGGGAACATGTTGGCAGAAGCCAAAGTTACGCTGCCTGCCAATTATACTTCAGCAGAGCCATGGTTTGATGATGGGAACGCCACAATCCAGCCAATAAATCCGTCTGAACCTTCAACAACTCAACTGTCTATACGGGTAGAAGCTGGAGATGTTCAAGTATTTCGATTATCTTAGCCGGCAGCAGTTAAGATCGAAGATTATAGAGCTGGTGTAAGCCAGCCAAAGGAGTGTATCCATTTGGGTTTGTTAGATTATGTTAATCCATTACAGGGGACTAAGTCGGATTTCCGCTACTCACACGGCAATACGCTGCCGCTTACAGCGATGCCATTTGGCATGGCGGCTTGGAGCCCGCAAACCCATGAAGCAGGGGGGACCTGGTTCTTCCATCCGCACCATCGCCACCTGGAGGGTATACGACTAACTCACCAGCCCAGTCCTTGGATCGGAGATTATGGACATCTGACACTGTTGCCGCAGACTGGACCGTTATTGCTCAGTCCTAGTTCGCGATCTTCTTCCTTTAAACCGGAAGATATGCAAGTGTCCCCACACTACTTCGGAGTGACTCTTCAGCGATATCGTACCCGACTGGAGCTGACCCCTACAGAGCGCTGTGCGGTGATTAGAATTACATACGCTAAGGGACAGCAGAACAGGCTCATAATAACACCGCTAAAAGGCGAGTCTCAACTCATCTTTCAACCGGAGAAACGCAGGATCATCGGCTTTACAAGGGGGCATACCGCCGGGGTACCCGATAATTTCGCGATGTATTTCGTCTTCCAATTCGACACAGACATTCTCATGGAGGATTCGGGAATCTTTGACGGGGAGTACCAACCTTTAGGGACGTATGAAGGAACCGGCGATAAGCTGGGCGCATACGTAGAATTAAACATACCGGAATCCGGTGTAATAGAAGTGAAATGCGGCACTTCCTTTATTAGTGGGGAGCAAGCGCAATTGAATCTCGATCGGGAGGTTGGTGGGCACAGCTTCGGAGAGATTTTGAGCAAAGCAGAGGCAGGCTGGGAAGAACGGCTGAGCCGTATCGTTGTCGAAAGCGCGGATGAAGAGAACCTCCGTACCTTTTACAGCTGTATGTACCGGATCTGCCTGTTTCCTAGAACATGGCATGAATATAACGAGCAGGACGAGCAAATTCATTACAGTCCTTTTAACGGCAGCATTTGCCGGGGTCCAATGTATTCAGATATCGGACTGTGGGATGTATACCGGACTAGCTTCCCGTTATACAGTATCCTGTTTCCATCCTTGCTCGGTGAGATCATGCAGGCTTGGACATTAGCTTACGGTGAAAGCGGCTGGCTGCCAAAGTGGCTGTCACCAGGCGAACGCAGTGCCATGCCCGGCACTCTGATCGATGCGTCAGCTGCGGATGCCGTAGTTAAGGGCATCGGCGGCTTCGACGTAGAGCTACTATATGAAGGTTTGCTGAAGCATGCAGATCGTCCGGCTACAGACGAGAAGCTGGGTAGACGAGGGCTTGAATTGTATTTGCAGCACGGTTATCTGCCACATGATCGTTTCCATGAAAGTGTAAGTAACACGCTGGATTATGTATACGGAGATTTCTGTATTGCTCAGGTTGCCAAAGCACTTGGCAAAATGGATGACTATGAGCGTTTTATGACCCGGGCCCAGAATTATAAGCTGCTATTTGATCCGACGGTTGGGTTTATGAGAGGTCGCAACGAGGACGGTACTTGGCAGGAGGAATTTGATCCCCTAACATGGGGTGATCCGTTCTGTGAAGGTGGGGCTTGGCAAGGGAGCTGGGCAGTTCCCCATGACTTCCCGGGATTATCCAGTCTGATGGGTGGCGAGGAAGCTTTTGTTCAGCGTCTGGACCAGTTAATGGCCGAGGAACCGATATTCAAAGTGGGTTCTTATGGCTTGGAAATTCATGAAATGTCAGAAATGGCCGCGGCCGATCTGGGGCAGTTTGCCATCAGCAATCAGCCCAGCTTCCATATACCTTATATTTTCGCCCGACTCGGGGCGTTGTCCAAAACACAGTACTGGGTTCGCAAAACCATGGCTAAACTGTTCAACAGTGGAATGGATGGGTTACCCGGTGACGAGGATAATGGCAGTATGGGTGCCTGGTATATTTGGAGCGCCATCGGCCTGTATCCATTAAGTCCCGGGATTCCCGAATATGTGCTGGGCAGCCCTCTATTTGATAAAGTAACGATCCAGCTTGAAAATGGGCGGCAATGGGTCATTGAAGCGGAAAACAACAGCTCCACCAATGTATACAGTAAATCGATTCACTGGAACAATGCGCTTTGGAATCACCATTCTTTGCCTCATGAAGATATTATGAAAGGCGGCGTCCTGAGCTTCAGTATGTTTTCGGGGTTAGCCCCAACATAAGAGCAATGCTAAGCAGTCCGGAACACTCCGGGCTGTTTTTGTATTTATAGATGGAGCATCTTGCTCTTTTTAGGCAAATGGTGAAATGGCAAACCATTTCGCAGCATTCCCGCCTGTTTTTTCAAAGGTAACATGTCTAAGATCGAAGAGAATGAAAGCGCTTAATATGAGTGCGGAGAGGAGGAATCAACTTATGACTTTAAGACTTCATTCCAAAAGAAATCGACTTATCACTATTCTGTTCGCAATGATTGCAGGAAGCCTGCTGCTGATTGGCGCGATGAATGTGCAGGCTCCACAACAAGTAGAAGAACCACTTCTGACCCTTAACGGACAGGAGGTCACTGCAGCGGAGTTCAACTGGCATCTTCAAATGAATCGGGCACTGACTGCTGATTACTTCAAACAGACCTACGATGCCGACTACTCAGAGAAATTCTGGTCTACCGACTATACCGGCGAAAAACCAATCCACAGGTGGATAAAAGAATCCCAGACGCAGCTACTGACGAAGCGGATGGAGTTGCAGCTTGCTCAAGAAGCAGGAGTGGTATCGGATATCAGCTTTGAAGGTTTTCTAAAAGGAATGGGGCGTGAGAATCAACGGCGGAGTCAGGCGGTAGCGAATAAAGAAGTGGTGTATGGTCCTCTTCATCTGGAAGCGCAGGCCTATTACAGTTATTACATGAGCGACCTTGAGGATGCCACGATTGAGGCAATGCGCAGCAACGGAGGTATCGTGATTTCAGATGAACAGGTAAGGCTGGAATATGAAGCAAATCTAGCTGCTAAATATTCTCGGCCGGGAGCTATACGTCTTGAATGGGCGTCACTTCCTTTTGGTCCGGAAACAGAATACAAGGATCAGCAGGAGGCCTTGGAGAAAATGGAATTGCTCAGGGCAGCAGTAATAGCAACAGAAATAAGATCAGACACTGGCATCCATCAGCAGGCAAAAGAGCTTGGTATAAACCTGGGCGAAGTCAAAATAACAAGTGCTTCACGACGAACAGCAGCTCTGGAAAATCCTAAGGCATTGCTTGCTGCAGATCAGCTTGTACCGGGACAGATTAGTGGCTTGTTTGCTGAAAATGGGGCCATTCATCTACTTTACTGTCTATCGGTAGAGGATGCAGGAGTTGAACCTTTCAATCAAGTGAAGGATGCCATCACACTTCATTTGGCGCAGCAAAAATTTAGATCCATGGTGGACGATCAGTTAGGCAAAGTTATCGCAGAATGGAATTACCCGATGGCCGAAAGACTCGCAAACCAAGCCAATCAATAAATATTCTAGGGGGAATCCTACAACAATGTTAAAAAAACTCGCAAAATCACTGCTAATGATAGTGCTGATCTTCACGGCAGTGTTCCCTGTAATGGGTGCTTCTGCCCATGCTGAAGAGACGTATGCCGATGATTTCTCTGCTCTGCCAGCAGCGGAGCTGCGTTCGGAGAATTGGCTGATTGACAGCAGCAATCCTCAATTCTTCGGCGGGGATGCTACGCGGTTGGTCAGGACATCCACGGATACCGGTTATGCTGTTTATTCATTAACAGGGATTCAGTCGTTTACGCTTCAGGCCTATTATTTCTCTGGCTCAACAGCCGTAATCAAGTTCTACGGATCGGGTGATGCGACAGCGTGGACGGAGCTTCCGGCCATTAATGACAGTCCCACAGCAACTGGTTCTGGTTGGTATGGAACAGTATACACGCCCACAGGTGCACTTCCGAATGATATCAATTATCTCAAAATCGAGATCAGCGGCGACCTCGACACCTGGCTGATGCAGCTTGGACATCTTACGCTCTCCAATATATCACTTGTACCCCAAAGGATTAACGATGAGATTGATGACGTTTCACAGCTCTATGCATTTAGTACAAATTGGTCTTTAGATACGAGCAACCCTACTTTTTTTGGCGGAGATCACTCTCGTGCGGTGAGAACAGCAGATTCGGCAGAATCACTTGTGTACCATTTGCATAATTTGCAGCATTTCATCATCCGTCTGCATTCCTTTGCCGGCTCTAGCGGAAGCATCAAGTTCTATGGGTCGGCGGATGCATCCTCGTGGACAGAGATTTCAGCGATACATGAAGCTCCACAGGCCACAGGAGATTCAGCTTGGACAGGGACGAATTATACCCCAGCCCAAGGGGTTCCTTCCGGTATTCATTATTTAAAAATCGAGCTCAGTGGCGATTCCGCCCCTTGGCTTATGCAGCTAGGTTCAGTCTCCATATCCAACCAGTTGCCTGAAGGTGGAGGGAACAGCGGAGGAGACGGTGATTATTACGTCGATTCAATTGCGGGCAGCGACAGCAATGATGGAAAAACACCAGAGACCGCCTGGAAGTCCTTCTCTGTAGTTAACCAGACTACCTTTGAGGCTGGAGACCGAATTTTATTAAAGAAGGGCGGAATCTGGAACGAACAATTATATCCTAAGGGTAGCGGAACAGACGATAAACCGATAACAATCACTGCCTATGGCAGCGGAAGTAAACCGACTATCAATGGTGGAGGCATGGCCGGAGCAGCTGTATACCTGCGCAACGCCTCAAACTGGAGCATCCGGGATTTGGAGGTCACTAACTATGCTTCCGAGAGAGGAACCGTTTACCGGGAAGGCATAATGGTGGAGAACGCAAACGGAGGAACATTAAGAAATATCCGCATCCAGGATAACTATATACATGATGTATCAAGCAGCTTCCGTTATCCGACAGTTTCCGGTGCAGAAGGTGGTCCACATGCGTTCGGTGGAATCTCCGTATATGTGGGCGGAACGACGGGCACGGACAAATTTGATGGGGTATGGATCGAAGGTAACACGGTCGAACGAATTGGACGGACAGGAATTGTGGTATGGGATCAGCGTTTCAACGGAGCCGACTATGCTACGGTCAATGTTACGATCCGCGGAAATTATGTCAAACAAGCAGACAGCGACGGCATCCTCACCTTCGGTGCGGACGGAGCGTTAATTGAGCATAACATAGCAGAAGAAGGTGGCAACTACTCCGAAGAAGGCGAGTTTAACGGCTCAGCCGCAATCTGGCCGACCCGGGGCAAGAATAATATCGTGCAGTTTAATGAGTCCTTTAACACAAATAAACCAGAGGGAGATGGTCAGGGCTTCAATCTGGATATCGATACTATGGACAGTGTAGTTCAATATAATTACAGCCATGGCAATAAGGGCGGATTCATGCTTTTTGTCGATGCCCGTTTAACTCCAGGAGTGCTGACCGGCTCCTCTAACAATGTAGTCAGATACAACATCAGCCAGAATGATCTGACGCATACGTTTAATTTTGCAGGCGGGGTTACGCCGGATACGCAAATCTATAACAATACGATCTATATCGGCACTGGGCAAAACACCAAAATAATCGACCATGAATGGGATGACGCAGGAAATATCAACGCTCCCTATACGTTCAGGAACAATTTGGTCTACAACCTTGGACAGGGGGGTTATAATCTGCCCGGGGTAAATGGCAGCTTCGACCACAACCTGTTGTATGGAAATCATCCAGTAAGCGAGCCGGAAAATACGAATCCCGTCACAGCGAATCCGCTCTTGGTTGCTCAGGGCAACGGAGGAATTGGCTGGAATACAGTGGACGGTTACAAGCTGAGAGAAGGTTCTCCTGCACTTGGTGCTGGTGCTATTATTGCAGGTAACGGCGGTCGGGACTATTGGGGAAACGCTGTTTCAGCAGAAAATCCACCGAATATCGGAGCCTATAATGGACCCGGACTTGATCCTGCCATACTGCCTGAAGCACCTGTAGATGATCTGCGATTATATTTTCAAGGCTTAAAAATTACTCCTCATATTACAGATGGTAGAAACGGAGGCCTATCCCTTCAACTTCAGTTTACAAACAGTTCTGGAGTAGACCCTCTGAGAATTAACAAAATTTCCTGGAAAATAGGAGAAGGAAGTGGCCAGATTAGCGGGAGTCAGCTGCAACTGGCCGAAATCGCTCCTAATAGCCGATTTACTTATCCAATTCCTTTGCCGGGATTCTCTGAAGGCGTTAAATATCCCCTAGAGTTGACTGTTGACCTTGAAGGCTATGAGTCAGTTCACCTCAAGCAAAACATAGATATTAACCGGATGCAGCATCAGTCAGACACAGGAACTCCCGCGCTGATTGATCTTGCAGACGGAACCCCTTTGCTGAGCGGGTATAACGGTGTGGATGATCTTAGCGGAACAGCACAACTACGCTGGGACGCGGATAACATCTATTTGACCGCCGACATCCGTGATGATGTATTCAACCATAACGCTTCCGGGATTAATATTTGGCAAAATGACAGTATTCAGTTCAGCCTTGCTCCCGGTGTACCGGGCGATAGCCAATCCTGGTATGAATATGGAATTTCGCAGACACCAGAGGGGCCACAAATTTACCGTTGGCTGTCTATGAAGGGAGCCGCTACCGGATTGTTGACCAAGGGAACACTAAGTGTAACCCGAAATGAAGCGACTAAGATTACCTCATATGCACTGGCACTGCCGTGGAGCGAAATAAGTCCAATTCGAGGAGCGGGAGGCAATGTCTTGAGCTTCTCGATGTTGGTCAACGATAATGATGGTGCGGGCCGAAAAGGATATATTGAGTGGGGATCAGGCATTGGCGCTGCGAAAGATGCGACACTCTTCCGTACCTTCCAGTTTATGAATGTCGAAGATGAGGAGGAGACGCAACCGAGTGATAATGCTGATTTAAGCCTTTTGAGTATAGAGGGTTCAGAAATTCCCGGGTTTGACCGTAACACACTTTCCTATACAATTAACGTGCCCTTTTCTAAAACAGCCGTGACTGTAACAGGGATACCTTTAGATCCGAAAGCCAAATTAACAGTAACAGGCGGAAGTGAACTTAAGGTAGGAGAAAATAGAGTCGATATCAAAGTTACGGCTGCAAACGAAACTACAACAAAAAGCTACATTTTGAATGTGGTACGGAGTGAAGACCGCGGGGGAACAGATACACCCGACAGTTCGTCCGGCAACAATAATGACGGGAACAATAGTAACAGTGGAAACAGTGGAGGGAAAATAGTTCATCCAGTGAATATAATCTCAGCCGGACGTATTCAGATTCAGGATTCACCTGATACTGAAGGAATGCGCCTTGTACAGCTTCCCACTGGAGAAATTAACAAAGCGATGAAGGGAGTGCAAGATGGTGCATTGGTACTTGAGCTTACTGCGGAGGAGGCCATTGCCCGTAGTGTTACTTTTCAAGTGCCCGTTACCGAACTAAAAGAGAAGGTTACCTCCCTTAAAATAAAAGCAGGAGCCACCATCATAACGCTCCCTATTGAGAAGATAGGTGGCAATATTCCGGAAGGTTCCAAGCAGTTGGAGCTATCCATTCATATTGTTGATCCTTCAACCCTTTCTGTTGCATTAAAAGAGAAATGGCAAACGCATGCCGTGTACCGGATCTCCTTGATGGTAGACGGAAAGCAAATAGAAACACTAGGTCAATCTGCGGCAATGAAGGTCTCGTTTGGATATAAATTGAATCCTAGTGAAGCGCCGAATCAAGCCATCGTCTATTCTATTACCCGCGAAGGGCTGGCGGAAGTGGTCAAAAACTCCAAATACGTTTCAGGTACAGGGAGCATCACGTTCACAACACGGAACTTCGGATTATACGCTGCGGCGAATGGAGATATACACTTCTCTGATGTCAATTCGGACTTCGCTGCTATCCTAGATGCGTTGGCATCACGTGATTTGGTTCACGGCACAGGCGATGGCAAATATGAGCCTGCCCGCCAAATCACCAGAGCGGAGTTTGTTCAACTGCTGGTATCGGCACTGGAGCTTCAGGCTGAGAACAGCAATACTTTCGAAGATGTGAGTCCAGACGCTTGGTATTCCCAAGCTGTCTCAACAGCTCAGGCACTAAAGCTGGTTAACGGACGCAGCGAAAGCTTATTTGGCGCAAAAGAACCGATTACTCGCCAAGAAATAGCTGTTATCTTATACCGCGCTCTGAGCTTAGTTTCACTTCAGCCGGATTATTCCAGCAAAACCGTAGTATTTGCTGATCAGAAGCAAATCGGAGCTTATGCCAGAGAAGCGGTTGAGCACCTGCAGCAGTCAGGAATTATCAATGGTTATTCCGACGGCACCTTCAGACCACTGAATCTGACCACCCGTGCGGAGGCTGCAGCTTTGATTTATAAAATTTTGGGATTGTAATCATCACAAAAAAGCTTGAGCCAAGTGTATTTGGCTCAAGCTTTTTTTCTTTTGTGAGTATAATATATTATTTCTTCAGGTTGGCCACGCAACATATCTCATGTCCGCGACGTTCGCCTTGCCATTTGGCTAATAATGCCATTCGTTCTACAAATGGAGTATTCGGCCCATAGTAAGGATGCGCATCGATCAATACATCGGAAGCGGGAACCAGCTGCCGCGTGAATATCGAACTGATCTCAAATCCAGCCTGATTGAGTAAATCACGCACATTAGCCTCCGTGTAATGATACAGGTGATCGGGTTCAATAAATAACGGTGATTCAGGTCCGTAGACTTCATTGGTTATTGAATGGCTATTGGGAATACTGAAATAAATTTTCCCTTGTGTTGTCAAAAGAGTACGAATATCTTTCAAAAATGCAAATGGATCGGAAATATGCTCAAGCACATGCCAGAACACTACCGCATCATAACGAGGAAGATCAGGATTTTCAGCCGAGTCCGAGTCATCGTCTTGAGTTCTTTTCCATTCATCTTTAACCAAATCCACACCATATTTATATTTTGCATAGGCTCGAGACATTTGTGAGGGTTCAATGCCCATCGCTCTCCAGCCGCCATTTCCAGCCGCATGTAAAAATTCACCTGTTCCAGAGCCAATCTCTAGCAATGCTCCTTTTTCTGGACTGAACATTTCCAGCAGCATTAAATTAAAGAGAGCATGATCTGAATAGGTAGCTTGAGCATATTTTTCACGCATTGCAATCCATTCTGTATTATAAATATCTGCGATTAAGCCGGTTGTATCAATCTCTGCAATATTCGCTCTAAAGATAAGACCGCAGTTGCTACACCGCATCAACGTAAACGAATGATACTCATGGAATACCGTGATGGCTGGGGCAGGACCACACAAAATACATTGCATATAAAATACACCTCCGTTATTCGGTTCACTTACTCCTCCCAAGCTACTAGCTTGGGGTTAGGGCATCATAGCTCAATTGGAGTGCTTGGAGTGGGTTTTATTTCTTTCATTTTATTATCAATCTCGATAGAATATGCTAGTCTCACTAATCCTAGACAAGGTCAAACTTCAATAGATTTATAGTATAGCTTTCTAGGAATTTAATATTAGGTGGCGCGGATATTGGGAATCCTTCCGTTGTCGTTGTGCTTGATTGTAAAGGATGAAGAAGCAAGCACATTGTTACAATCCATGATTACGCCAAAAGATTGTTGGCTTCGGAAATGCCTGTTACTATTGGAATTAGAATCGTCTCATAGATTGGAGTGACAATGTTATGAAGGTCATTATTTTTGGAGCAACAGGTATGGTTGGTCAAAGCGCGTTGCGTGAATGTTTGATAGATGATAGAGTTCAAGAAATACTTACGATTGGGCGTAAAAAGACGGAGCATCACCATACAAAACTAAGACAAATTCAACTATCCAATGTAGCTGAATTATCAAGTATACAAGATGAAATCACAGGTTTTGATGCATGCTTTTTCTGCCTTGGGGTTTCCTCTGCTGGTATGAAGGAAGATGACTATAAAAAAGTAACATATGATATCGCGCTATCCGCCGGAACAACATTAGCAAAATTGAACCCTCAAATGACCTTTGTATATGTTTCTGGAAGTGGGACGGATAGTTCAGAAAAAGGACGCTCTATGTGGGCGAGAGTGAAAGGGAAGACAGAGAACGATTTGTTGAATCTACCTTTTAAGGACGCATATATGTTCAGACCAGGTGTGATTCTACCCCTATATGGCATACAATCCAAAACAAAAGTGTATCAGATTTTTTATGATGTGATGAAGCCACTTTATCCCTTACTAAAGAAGTTAAACAGTGTCATTACATCGGAACAATTGGGACGAGCCATGATTCAAGTAACGATTAACGGTTATCCAAGACCCAGAATAGAAAGCAATGAGCTCAAATCCACGATCAGGAGGTTGAATCAATGAACATTATCATTAGACAAGAAAAAGTTCAAGATATTAACGAAGTCTACCATTTAATCCAAAAATCATTTGAAAATGCGGAACATTCAGATCATGATGAACACAATTTAGTAAATAGACTAAGGAGCTCGACAAAGTTTATTCCAGAGTTATCACTTGTAGCAGAATACGAGAATAAGATCGTGGGTCATATCCTTTTTACAGAAATACTAGTGGGTGATCAAACTCTGGTTGCGCTTGCACCTGTTGCAGTTCTGCCAGAAATGCAAAGCAAGGGCATAGGGAAGCTACTGATTATTGAAGGGCACAAAATCGCAAGGCAGCTAGGATATAAGGGCGCTGTCGTTTTGGGTCATGATAAGTATTATCCGAAGTTTGGTTATAAAAAAGCTAGTCAATATGGTATAAAAGCACCCTTCGAAGTAAGTGACGCTAATTTTATGGCTATTGAGCTTATGAATGGTGGTCTCTCAGATGTCCAAGGTGTTGTAGAATACGCTAAAGAGTTTTTTGGAAATTAGATTAAACGTAAAAAGTGGAGCAAATGCTACGGCAGTTGCTCCACTTTTTTATTTGTTTACAGAATCATTTAGCACCTTTAAAAAAAGGATTGTGGAAAAGCCGAACTGAAAACGGCTTGACGAACAACTCTATCCTGTATAAAATGAAGCAGGGATTTAGTAAATTAGTAAATAATAAAATTAGTAAATTAGTAAATTGGAGTGAAGCAATGAAAATATCAAAAACGTTAAAGCATAATCCTATAGCCATGTTGGAGAGTTTGAGAAAATAAAAAAAACAGAAAAGGATTTGGGGTATTACTATGTTTTCTAATCGTTATGTTCGAACAATTATCCTCTCCCGTGTGTTGTTGCAGCTCGGAATATGGATACGGAATTATGCCGTCCTTCTTTATGTTTCTGAATTGACAAATAACAATCCAGTAGATGTATCTTTAATATCGGTAGCTGAATTTGCACCGATCTTTATATTTGGCCTGATTGGTGGGACCTTTGCCGACAGATGGCGGCCGAAGAGAACCATGGTATGGAGCGATTTGTTATCTGGCCTGTCCGTTGGGGTGGTGCTGATTGCGGTCATGAATGGCGGATGGGTTGCGCTTCTTGTCGGATCTTTTGTATCTGCCAGCTTATCTCAATTTTCTCAGCCTTCGGCGATGAAGCTGTACAAAAGACATGTGCCAGCTGAACAGCTGCAGGGCGTCATGGCGATGTCCCAAACCCTTGTCGCTGTCTTTACGGTTTTGGGACCCGTTATTGGTACATTTATTTTTATTAAGTTTGGAATTAACGTATCTCTGATCCTGACAGCCGTTATGTTTCTGGGCTCTTCGCTTATATTGTCTTCCCTTCCTCGGGATGAAGAAGAATCGAGGTCAGGTAAAGCCAGCGGCTTCATCAAAGAGTTAACGACTGGCTTACGCTACATCGGGTCGAGTAAACCCTTAAGAACACTTAGTTTAACTTTCTCGGCGGTGGGATTGGCATCAGGACTAACTCAGCCGCTTCAGATTTTTCTTGTCATTGAGAATTTAGGTAAGGACAAACAATTTCTTCAGTGGCTTGTGATGGCTAGTGGGGCAGCCATGTTAGTAGGCGGAGCTGTAATAATCGGGATAGCCAAAAAAGTAAAGCCACAGCTATTGCTTTTGATAGGCTTACTTGTCAATGCCGTCTGTACGGTTGGAATGGGTGCTTCCAAGCAAGTTTGGCTGACGATTATTTTCTTGGTGATCAGTGGTTTGTTTTACCCTTGCATTCAAGGGGGGATTCAGACACTTCTTGTGCGAAATACCGAAGGGGCCTTTATTGGCCGAGTTTCAGGAGCAATCATGCCTATTTTTATGGGGATGATGGTGGTTGGCATGTTCATTTCCGGCTACCTCAAGGATACGTTCTCCTTGATGGGCGTATTTATGGCGAGTGGTGTATTTGTGATTATCGGTGCGCTTTTTCTGCTTCCTATTGTGGTTAAGAAACGAAGTAAAGTGGAGCTGGAATCGCTGGGAAATTGAAATTCCAACTACAATTACCATGAATTAAATATCTACGATAAGGAGAGAAAAATATGGATATGAATAAACGCAAAGAGCTGATCGAGGAGTATAAACAAATTAAGATTTATATGGGTGTTGCTCAAATCAAAAACCAAATCAACGGCAAAATATTTATCGACAGCTATCCTAATTTGAAAAACAAATGGCTTACCCTGCAAATGCAGTTGGATTCAGGGAGATTTGCAAATGCACAGCTCCAGAAGGAGTGGAACGAATTCGGTGCGGATGCGTTCATCTATGAGGTAATAGAACAGAAGGACATAGATAAGGTAACTGATATTCGCTGGGAACGGAAGAAAATCTTAAAGCCATGGTTAGAGAAATTACAGCCTTACGGAGACAGAGGGTATAACAAACCGCGAATTGACTAACGATGAGATCCAAGATAAAATGAAACCGTCGTTTAGTAAATTAGTAAAATAGTAACTGGAAGGAAGAAAAAAATATGAAAATACCTACAACTTTAAAACATAAGCCTGTTGTCGTGTCGGAGAATTATGAGAAGGTTGACGGCCGAATGGCTGGAAACACAGATGCGAAAGGTCTTTCCTTGGGATTGGCGCAGTGGAATGATAGAGGAAAGGTCGATATTTCGGCTAAGGTATGGAGATATACCGGAGAAAAATGGTCCAGACAATCTGAGGAACTGCCTCTTCATCGCGTGCTAGATTTGTCCATTCTAATTTGCCGGTCGTTGGAACATTTCCGCGAAGCATATCGATATGAGAATTTATATGACCCGGAGCAGCCCGTCATCGACAGAGTTGGCCTGCAAGGGGATGCTATGACTGTAGCGGTATGTACAGATAATGAGCGAATTAATGAAGATATTAAGCTGTTTAATCAAGCTCTTAGCGATGATGATGAAATGATCGGTGAGCGTCTGAGCACATTATCCAAAATATTAAAGGATATGGGATATTAATTAGTAAAGTGGTAGTCAATCGAGGCAAATAAGCCTTCGTGACTGCCACTTTTTTTATATAGTTTTAAACAATTCCGGCCCCCGTCCAGGAGTATATCTATGGGTAAGTATTTTGTAACACTTAAATGAGCAGCATCAGTTCCAAAAGCATTTTTAGTACATCTCTTTGCCATTAAGGAAGTATTCGTATAAGGGTACGTAATTTATATTCTGTTCGGAGTCCTAAAAAATTGCGTTGCTCAATAAGGGATTGTGCGGATAATTCAATTATAATTATTTTTACTATCCAGTTTATCAATACCATCTTGTAAAATATACATAAATTGATCGTATTTGGAAACAAAGATTAAGAAATTTACTCGTGTGAAAAACCGGAATTAACCATAAGTGAAATTGAAAATGTATTAGGAAATCATCTTGGACCCGGTGCGGTTGAGATTACACCGCTGTCTGGTGGCAACATAAGCAAAGTGTTTTCTTTCAACCACGAAGGAAAGGGCTATGTTGTGAAATTCAGTGATCGATCATGGAACGAATGGAAGGACGCAACCTAACCGATTGCACTTCAGAGGAACAAACCCTTCAGTTGCCTGATATTATCGACATTTTGACAAGAATGGCTGCAGCGGATATTGGGTCAACTAACGGCTATGGGTGGATCGCTGTTGACGGCAACGGGACCTATGCATCTTGGAAGGACTTCGTCGTTGCCGTAAATGCGGAGGATCAAACAGGGACGTTTTGGGAAAACTGGCATGATCTCTTCCACACCTCTTGCTTGGAGAGAGAGGTGGATGGAACGAAGCTTATCAGAACACACGGCAATTTCTTTTAAACCTGAACGCTTAACACTGTAGGTATCTAGGAAAAAAATCTATTAGTACATACATGAAACCCTGAACAAAGCCAATCGTGATTCTAAGAATAATAAAAGATTGAGAGCACCTGTTGGTTTAAATGGGGGCTTTTTTTTATTTATGGAGCCAAAGCGGATGCATGCACTAAAGCTTCAGACTTACAATCTGTAATATTTGCACCTGGACTTGTCATTAATCCACTATCTAGAGCTTCGTCCAACTTGATAAAATGTAAGCGCAATCATAAAACTATCGATTGGAGGAGTACGGCATGAAAAAGATTGGTGCAGGTTTTATATTCTTATTTGTAATGTGTGTAGCAATATCCACTACTGCGTTCGCTAAACAGCCTTATTCATCCTACTGGTTTCCAGAGCAGTTGCTTCAGTGGAGTCCTGCATCCGACCCGGATGCGGCATTCAACCGAAGTACAATTCCGCTGCAAGACCGCTTTGTGACAGATGGAGTCAATGCTCATGCGACAAAAGCGCCGAAAGTTATGGCTTTATCAGCACTGAACTCAGGAACAAGTGGTGTGCCATCACAGGGATCAGACAAATTTGGAGCTAATACGTTTACTTATTGGCAATATGTTGACAAGCTGGTCTATTGGGGCGGATCTGCCGGTGAAGGAATCATCGTACCGCCAAGCGCCGATACAATCGACGCAGCACATAAGAATGGCGTACCGATCGTCGGAACGGTGTTCTTCCCGCCAACTGTTTATGGAGGGAAATTTGAATGGGTGAAGCAAATGCTTCAGCAGAATAGCGACGGTTCCTTTCCTGCCGCAGATAAGCTGATCCAGGTTGCGAAGTATTACGGATTTGACGGTTGGTTTATTAACCAGGAGACAGAGGGTGGAACACCAGCTGATGCCCAGAAAATGAAAGCTTTCCTAAGTTATCTAGAATCGCATAAATCTGCATCTATGCAAATCGTATGGTACGACTCCATGACCAAGGAGGGCAGTATCAGTTGGCAAAATGCGCTAAATGATAAGAATGGAATGTTCTTGCAAGACGATAATAAGAAAATAACAGACAATATGTTCCTGAACTTCTGGTGGAAAGATCTTAAAAGCTCAGCAGATAAGGCCAAAAGTTTAGATAGAAGTCCGTATGACCTGTATGCAGGGATAGATGTTGAAGCCAAGGGCTACGATACGAATGTGAACTGGAATCTGCTGTTCCCGGTTGGTCAGCCTGCCGTCACTTCCCTTGGTATCTACCGTCCAGACTGGACTTTCAACAGTGCAGAAAGCATGGAGGATTTCTTCACACGCGAGAATAAATTCTGGGTGGGGCCAAACGGGAATCCGGGTAACACCGTGAGTGATCAGGCCTGGAAAGGAATCGCGGACAATGTGGTAGAATCATCCCCTGTAAATAAACTACCTTTCATCACCAACTTCAATACAGGAAGCGGGCAGAAATATTATGTCCGAGGGCAGCAGGTACGAGATAAGGGATGGAATAACCGGAGCCTGCAGGATATATTGCCAACATGGCGCTGGATCGCAGACAGCAAAGGAACTTCACTTACTCCGGAGCTTGATTGGTCCGATGCGTATTACGGCGGCAGTTCGCTGAAGGTTTCAGGTGATCTGAGCCATAACAATGCAACACATCTAAAGCTCTACAAGACAGACCTTAAAATCGAAGCAAGCACAAAGCTATCGGTTACTTATAAAACGCTGAACAAGCCTAGCCTGAAGGTAGGTCTTGCTTTTGCAGACCAACCAGACCAATTTATCTTTCTAAACGTGAAGGATAAGACAGCGCCAGGCTGGACTACTGAAACTTTGAATTTGACCCCATACAAAGGGAAACGAATCGTAGCATTGTCACTATATTTTGATACCAAGGATACGATTAATAATTATAGCATTCAAATTGGCCAGCTCTCCATCCAAAATGCCAACGACCCGGTTAAAATGCTACCGGCGGTTCACGATCTGAAGGTTACTCAATCCGATTTTCGCGATGGAATTTATGGAGATGCTAGATTGGAGTGGAAGCCACTTGATCAGCAGGTGAAGCAATACGAAATCTATCGAGTACTGCCAGATGGCAGTGAGGTATTATTGGGTGCAACATCAAATCATGTGTTTTACGTTCCTGAGATGAGAAGAATAGACAAAGAAACACTTACAGCATTGAAGGTCGTTGCAATCAATGGAAGATACGAGCAAGGTCAGGCCTCCAGCGTGAAGATCAGCTGGCCAGCTTATCCGAAGCCGATTGCAGAGTTCAAAGCTGATCGGACCTTGGTAGCTCCAGGTGAGAGCGTAAACTTCACCGACCTGTCGACCGAAGTGACAGAAGAATGGTCATGGAGCTTCGAAAGCGGTAGCCCAGCTGTCAGCACATCGAAGAACCCGGTTGTAACGTTCAATCAGGAGGGTGTATATAACGTATCACTAACAGCAACCAACAGCTCGGGCCAAGACACAATTATGAAAAAGGCGCTCATTACAGTGAGTAAGGAAGCTGGTGCGGTGAAGAATTTAGCACTTGGAAAACCTGCAACAGCCGATCATGCATGCGGAGACAAGGAAGGCGCACCAAACGCAGTTGACGGTAAAGTGACGGATAATAGCAAATGGTGTGCACTTGGGAATCTGCCTCATTGGCTACAAGTCGATCTAGGAGCCGAGCATCAAATCAGCACTTTTATCGTCAAGCATGCTGAGAGTGGTGGAGAATGGTCCGGGTTTAATACAAGCGACTATACCATTCAGGTGAGTAACGACGGAACGAACTGGACGGATGTTGTAAACGTGCAAGGAAACTCGGCAGCTGAGTCGACAGACGCGATTGCTTTGGTGAAAGCTCGCTATGTAAAATTAATAACTCTTAAGCCCACCCAAGGAGCCGATACAGCAGCACGAATTTATGAGTTTGAAGTCTACGGGTTGTAGTTGGATTCGAACCATGGCTTTTGAATAACAAATAATAGCGGGAGACACAAAAAAGAACCTGAATAGTATTCAGGTTCTTTTATATTGCATATAAAAAGACACGATGATATAATCGGATCACAACTATAAAAAATATAAAGACATAAATAACGCATTTTATATTGATAATATACCATGCAGCTAAACTCTTGTCAAATTTTTTCTCATTTTAATGGTTAGGAGAGATATTGTATGCGTTCAATGATTCTTGGTTTTCGGGAAATAGATACAACACAGCTTTTGCTCGTGGGCGGAAAAGGGTTGAATTTAGGGCGATTATCAACTATCGAAGGAATAAAAGTACCTGAAGGATTTTGTGTTACAACAGTGGGCTACCAAAAAGCCATCGAAAAGAACGAAAAGTATCATACTTTATTAGATCAACTATCCATGTTAAACGTAAACGATCGAGAGCAAATTGGTGAAATCAGTAGGAAGATTCGACAACTCCTTATGGAAGTAGAAATTCCTTCCGATGTTGTAACAGCAGTTACTAACTATCTCTCCCAACTTGGTGAAGAACAGGCTTATGCAGTACGTTCTAGTGCAACTGCTGAAGATTTACCATATGCCTCTTTTGCTGGTCAACAGGACACCTATTTAAATATCATCGGAAGAGAAGCAATCATGCAGCACATAAGCAAATGTTGGGCATCTCTATTTACGGATCGCGCGGTAATCTACCGTATGCTAAATGGATTTAACCACAGACAGGTATATTTATCTGTTATCGTGCAAAAGATGGTTTTCCCTCAGGCTTCAGGGATTTTATTCACAGCTGATCCGATGACTTCTAATCGAAAGGTGCTATCTATTAATGCCAGTTTTGGGCTCGGCGAAGCTCTGGTCTCTGGCTTGGTATCTGCCGATTGCTATAAAGTACAAGAAGAGGAAATCGTCGATATGATGATAGCAACCAAAAATTTGGCTATCTATGGATTAAAAGAAGGTGGAACAGAGACCCTGAAAATCGATCTCGATCAGCAAAAGGCTCAAACCCTTACCGAACAACAAATTTTACAACTGGCACGCATAGGTAGAGAAATCGAAGCTTATTTTGGTTGTCCACAAGATATCGAATGGTGTTTGGAGCGTGATACTTTTTATATTGTTCAGAGTCGGCCAATCACTACTTTATTTCCGATCCCTGAAGTGAATGATCAAGAAAATCACGTTTACGTATCTGTCGGTCATCAACAAATGATGACGGATCCCATGAAACCACTAGGATTGTCTTTTTACCTGTTAATCACTCCTGCACCCATGCGAAAAGCCGGTGGAAGGTTGTTTGTTGATGTTACACATATGCTGGCTTCGCCTGTCAGCAGAGAAAATTTCATAAATACCCTTGGGAAATCCGATCCGCTTATAAAAGACGCATTTATGACCCTAATAGAACGAGAATATATAAAATCGTTACCAGATGATAGAAAAGAACGGAATCCCGGTAATAGCAGTAAAGATAGTTCATCAGAAGGTTTTCAAGCACTAATCGAAAATGATCCGGCAATCGTTTCTGATTTGATTAAGAACAGTCAAACATCGATAGAAGAATTAAGACAAAACATCCGAACGAAATCAGGGACAGATCTATTTGATTTTATTCTTGAAGATCTCCAGGAATTAAAGAAGTTCTTATCTGACCCACAAAGTACAAAGGTTTTTATGACTGCTATGAACGCTTCGTCATGGATCAATGAAAAAATGTACGAGTGGTTAGGTGAAAAAAACGCAGCAGACACGCTTTCTCAGTCTGTACCAAACAACATTACCTCGGAAATGGGTCTGGCGCTTTTGGATGTTGCAGATGTAATTCGTCCTTACCCGGAAATAATTAATTATTTACAACATGTAAAAGATGATAATTTTTTGGATGAACTGATTAAGTTTGATAGTGGACAGGCAACTCAAGACGCAATTTATGCTTATCTCAACAAATTCGGAATGCGATGTGCCGGTGAAATCGATATTTCGAGGACGCGTTGGAGTGAAAAACCGATTACACTTGTACCTATGATTCTCAGTAATATCAAAAAATTTGGGCCTAATGCTGGCAAACGGAAATTTGAGCAAGGCCGACGAGAAGCTTTAGAAAAAGAACAAGAGTTATTAGATCGATTAAAGCAATTACCGGATGGTGAACTTAAAGCTGAAGAGACAAAACGAGTTATCAGTTTAATCAGGAATTATATCGGTTACCGTGAATATCCAAAATACGGCATGATTAACCGCTACTTCATTTATAAGCAAGCTTTACTGAAAGAAGCCGAACAACTCGTACAAACTAGCGTTATTCATGAAAAAGAAGATATATTCTATCTCACTTTTGAAGAACTTCACGAAGTCGTACGTACAAATAAACTGGATGATCAGATCATCAGTAGACGAAAAGACGATTACATTTTTTTTGAAAAACTTACTCCGCCACGTGTAATCACATCTGATGGTGAGATTATTACAGGTAAATACAAACAAGAAAATCTGCCAGACAAAGCAATAATAGGTCTCCCTGTTTCTACCGGAGTTATAGAGGGACGAGCACGTGTCATCTTAAACATGGAAGAGGCAGATCTGGAAGATGGCGATATATTAGTTACCGCCTTTACTGACCCAGGCTGGACTTCATTGTTTGTATCTATTAAAGGCCTGGTCACCGAAGTTGGCGGACTGATGACCCATGGAGCCGTTATCGCTCGTGAATATGGCTTGCCAGCAGTTGTCGGAGTGGAAAATGCCACCAAGTTGATAAAAGACGGGCAACAAATTCGTGTGAATGGAACAGAAGGGTATATCGAAATATTGTAGAGGTATTTAAAAATAAAAATAATTATCGATGTTCTCTTTCGCTGATCTGAAATTCGGTTTAATGTAGGAAAAGAAAGTAAATAATATGAGGATATGGACAACCTCCAGAAACTAAGTCAACTTGTATTTGAAAAGGGAGTTCAATTTATATTCCTTGACGGGAATATTCGTAATGAGGTATATTTAACAAGCAATAAATTATCCCGACTAAGGAGAGTATAAATTATGATTAATAAAATCGGACAAATTATGTTATATGTAAATAACCAAGAGGAATCCAAAGAATTCTGGACAGAAAAGCTAGGGTTTGAGGTGATTTTGGACGAAACAAATGGCCCTATGAGATTTATCGAGCTTGCTCCGAAAGGTGCAGCGACTAGCATTGTTCTTCATAATAAAGAGTTGGTTGCCCAAATGAATCCTGAAATGAATCTCGGAACACCTTCTTTAATGTTCTTTTCGGATAATTTTGATCAATTGAATCGAGAGTTGAAGGACAAGAATGTTACGGTTGGAGATATTGTAGAAATTCCCGGTGGAAGAGTATTCAATTTCGCAGATGGTGAAAATAACTACTTTGCTGTAATGGAAAAAGGACAATAAAATAGAGTGAAACATGCAATAAGGCTGTAGCTAAATAAGCTACTTAAGCAGCTAATCAAAATGATTAGCTGCTTTTTCATTACCCTAATAATCGTTATAAACTTCAAAATCTTACTTGTTAAGTAAAGAATATCATGTTATTCTGCAAAAAGAGGAGATGATCAGATGTTTGAAAAGGGGTCGTTCCAACCTGTTCAATCCACTAAGTTAGTGGACGATGTTGTTAATCAAATACAACAAAAAATTTCAACAGGAACAATCCTGCCAGGAGACAAATTACCTCCAGAACCTGAATTAATGAAATTATTTAATGTAGGGCGATCAACGATAAGAGAAGCAGTGCGTGTGTTAGTTCATGCTGGTCTCTTAGA
Organism: Paenibacillus sp. VTT E-133280; assembly: GCF_002264385.1. Classification (NCBI taxonomy): domain Bacteria; kingdom Bacillati; phylum Bacillota; class Bacilli; order Caryophanales; family Paenibacillaceae; genus Paenibacillus; species Paenibacillus sp. VTT E-133280. The sequence continues at coordinate 89,149 of NZ_NFUX01000005.1, read as the reverse complement.
GAAAAAACAGGGTTTTGGAACCTACTTAAAATCCAGTCCTATTATTCAAGAACCACTTACCCATCGTTTACATCGTGCAGAATTGATTGAGGTCTTCGAAGCTCGAAAAATGATTGAATTAGAAATCGCAAGATTAGCAGCTCTACGTCATGATGACACTGACTTATTCAACATGCGAAAACATTTAGATACAAGAGATATGGCTCTAAAGCAGAATGATCGTGAACTGTATGCCAAATCGGATATAGAATTCCACATGGCTGTAGCAATGGCATGTAAAAACGCTGTAATCATTGACTTATATAGAACGTTTACTCATATTTTGTCAGATGCAATGAGCAAATTAAACCGTAATTATAGTTCTCATGATCCTCAATCCGATTACCATGAACAAGTGTATGAATCTATTAAAAATGGCGATCCAGATCAAGCAGTACAATCGACCCTCAAAATTTTAAATGGAACTCTTTCTGAGCTTTAAGTTCAATATAGACATTCATGTAGAGGAGGAATTTGGGCATGATTATATCACTCAAAAATGTATCATGGCAACGTGATAAAACAATGATCTTACGCGATATGAATTGGGAAGTGAAACAAGGGCAACACTGGTGTATCGTCGGACTAAACGGTTCAGGCAAGACGACGATGCTGAACGTAGTGAACGGCTATATATGGCCGACGACTGGGCAAGTCGAAGTGCTAGACCACCGCTTTGGCGATGTGGATCTTAGAGAGTTACGGAAACGAATCGGTTGGGTCAGCACCTCGCTGCAACAGAAGCTATACGGCCACCAGACTGCACTGACTATCGTCCTCAGCGGAAAATTCGCAACTATCGGTTTATACGACAAGACGAATGAAGAGGATCAAAAGCAAGCCGAGGAGTTGATGGAATTTCTAGACTGCTTTTCCTTAGCTGCTCGTACATACGATACCTTGTCGCAAGGTCAGCGTCAGAAAGTCCTCATTGCACGCGCACTTATGGCCAATCCAGATCTATTAATTCTTGATGAGCCTTGCACAGGACTCGATATTTTTGCCCGGGAACAGCTGTTGCAAATGATTGAGAAGATTACGAAGCAACCCAGCGGACCAACTTTGCTGTATGTAACGCATCATATCGAGGAGATAACACCATGCTTTACGCATACTTTATTGGTGAAGAACGGAGAAATCTACAAAGGGGATGAGACAGACAATTGCTTGCAGTCAGATGTGTTGAGCGATTTCTTTGATACCCCCGTTGAAGTTCAGGAGCATCACAATCGCAAGTGGCTTACACTTGCCGGTGATAAGTAGGATACACTGCCTTATCATCTTATACGGTAACAAAAGCTGCCTAGCAAATGCTAGGCAGCTTTTGTTACCTTGGATGTTAGAAGCTACTTCTCACTTCGTATAGAATTACTATATTGTTTGGGACTCATTCCTATCTTTTTCTTAAATATTTGGTGAAAAAATTTAAGGTCAGCATATCCAACTGCAGAGGCAATTTCACTTACACTTCTATGACCTCCCGAAAGCATACGACACGCAGCATCCATTCGAATACTTTGCATATAATCTGTAAAGTTCATTCCAGTCTGATGCTGAAAAAGGCGGCTGAATTGCCGTTCACTAAGGTTCGCTTTATTAGCAAGATCGCCAAGTTTAAGCCCATTGGCATAGTTATAAGTTATAAATGCAATCGCTTCATCTACTGCCATCCATTGCGGCTTAGCCCCTGCTGGCGCAACATTCTGCAACCGATGTCTAAACAAGCCTGTTAATATTTGTACGACTAGAGCATCGAGGACAGCTAGATATCCTGGCGGTTTCGCTGAGAATTCACGAAACAGTTCACGGAACATAATATGGTATGCGCCATTGACATCTTTCATAGAGAACCATTGCAATTGCATGTCTGTGAAAAATTCACAAATATCTGTGGTGTGAGGAAAGGTAGCCTGAAGTTCTGATAAATACTTTACTGGAAATAAACAGTTATAAACGATGAGCGGGCGGGTTTTCATCGAGGTCTTAGGTCGAAATACATGACTGCGCCCAATAGGTATATAAAATAACGTACCGTGCTCGACAGGAACAACCTCATCGTCAATATAGTGAACCCCTGCTCCTTCACTGATATAAGTAATTTCGATAAACTCATGGGAATGCGCATTCAATTCGAACGTTTCATAAGCCCTGTTCACATAAATTGGCACACCAGGCTCGAAAAAGCTATCTCCAGACATGACAAAAGTGCTGCGTCTGATACTCATAATCGTGGCCCCTTTCAAATTGCTAAGGCTAGACATATCGTACGAAACTAATGAATGAATGTCTAGATCCACCTATAAAAATGTCTGAACTACCCCCAATTCTATTCTCTCTCAACTCATACAATAGAAATAGCTGCCGTATGAATATGGGAGGTAAATACAAATGTCCAATTTTGAAGTTTCAAATCTAAAAGTGAACTATAGAAAGAATCCGTTGGGAATTGATGATTTATACCCGCGGCTTAGTTGGTGGATCATTACAGAAATAAGGGGATTTATCCAATCTGCCTTTCAAGTTCAAGTCGCAAATGATCACAAATTCTTTTCAGAAATCATATGGGATTCTGAAAAGGCAGAGTCGGATAGCAATGTGCATATTGAATACGAAGGTCCCGCCTTACAGTCACGCACACGGTATTACTTTAGGGTTCGAGCTTGGGACAATCAAGGGATGGTTTCGGAATGGAGCAAACCTGCGTATTGGGAAACGGCATTGTTATCGGTAGATGAGTGGCAGGCAAAATGGATAGCAGCACCTCCGAGTCAACAAGAGAATGTGGCAGATCCTTGCGACTATATTCGTACGGAATTTTCAATCCCTGATAATGTTGTATCAGCGCGTGTGTATGCAACGTCTCTTGGGATGTACCGCCTATATATAAATGGTATACCAGCAGATAATACGTTATTTAACCCTGGTTGGACCAGTTATAATAAACGGCTTCAGTATCAGACCTATGACGTGACTTCTTTGGTTGCTGCTGGTAATAACGCTCTTGGTTGCATAGTGGGAAACGGGTGGTATAAAGGATATTTAGCTTGGGAAGGGAAGAAAGACATCTTTGGTGAAGATCGTGCTGTGCTTATCCAGCTACACATCACCTTATCCGATGGTTCTGAACAAATCATTATATCGGATGACAACTGGCGTACTTCTACAGGTCCACTTTTGATGTCGGAGTTGTATCATGGCGAAACGTATGATGCGAGGCTCGAGGTAGAAGGTTGGTCTTCTCCCGGTTATGAAGATGTAAAGTGGGAAAGGACTATTCTCAAGGACCGTCCAGACACTTCATTAATTGCTCAGGAAAACGAACCGACCAGGATTATAGAAACCATCAAGCCTATCGCAGTCATTACTACACCTAAAGGCGAACACGTGCTGGATATGGGACAAAATATGGTTGGATGGGTAAGATTTACGGTTCATGCAGAGGCTGGAACGATAATTACTTTAGAACATGCTGAGGTGTTGGACCTCGAAGGGAACTTCTACACCGGAAATTTACGATCTGCAAAGCAGACTGTTACTTATATATGCCATGGCGGGGAGGTAGAAACGTTTGAACCGTATTTATCCTTCCAAGGATTCCGTTACGTAAAAGTGACTGGCATACCGCTAGATCAATTATTGGAACAATTCATCGGCTGCGTCATCCATACGGACTTGGAGCAAACGGGTAATTTCAACTGTTCAGATGAACTCTTGAATCAGCTTCAGCACAACATCTTATGGGGACAAAAGGGGAATTTTCTAGATATCCCGACAGATTGCCCTCAACGGGACGAAAGATTGGGATGGACGGGGGATGCTCAAGTCTTTATTCGCACATCTGCCTTCAACATGAATGTCGTCCCGTTCTTTGAAAAGTGGCTAAAGGATTTGGCCGCGGATCAAGAAGAGAACGGAAGAGTTCCTCATGTTATTCCCGATGTGCCAGCGGCAGGATATGGCTCTGCTGCTTGGGGAGACGCCGCAGTAATTTGTCCTTGGACGCTTTATCAATGTTATGGAGACATCCGTGTGTTGAAAACGCAATATCCCAGTATGAAAGCATGGGTCGAGTATATTCGGGTGCAAGGTGAAGACGAAAATCTATGGAATACAGGTTTTCACTTCGGAGATTGGTTAGGTCTGGATGCAAAAGAAAACAGCTACGTCGGAGCAACACCCAAAGAGTTGATCGCTACCGCGTTCTATGCTTATTCAACGGAATTGCTAGCTAAGACAGCGGCTGTCATTGGAAAACCCCAAGATGCCTTAAAATATGAAGCATTGCATGAGAAGATTGTTCTGGCATTTCGTCAAGAGTTCGTAACACCAAATGGTCGGGTAGCCTCACCGACACAAACTGCGTATACAATTGCCCTTATGTTTGACTTATTAGAGGAAAAGGATCGTCATCGAACGGCCAAGATGCTAGCCGACCACATCGAAGAAAATGGAGTGCACCTAACGACCGGCTTTGTGGGCACTCCCTATTTGTGTCTAGTCCTCTCTAGATTCGGTTATACGGATGTAGCCTATCAATTGGTACTGCAGAAAGAGTATCCTTCCTGGTTATATTCTGTAATCCAAGGGGCGACAACCATTTGGGAACATTGGGATGGAATAAAACAGGACGGTTCGTTCTGGAGCGATGATATGAACTCCTATAACCATTATGCTTACGGCGCTATTGGAGATTGGCTCTATCGCACTGCCGGTGGCATCGAACTATTAGAACCAGGCTATAAAAAAATACGGATCCAGCCGCAGATCGGGGAACATTTGACGTGGGTTGATGCTTCGCTTGAATCTGTCTATGGAACGATCAAGGTAACTTGGAAAAAACAGAACGAAGATTCAGTAGAAATGCATGTGCTGATTCCATCCAATACAACAGCTGAGATTATTATTCCAACGATGAAGCAGGACAGTATTTTGGAGTCTGGGACACCAATAGAACAAGTCATAAGTCTATCCAGAGTGGAACAAATTTCAGAAGGGCAAAAGCTAATGGTTGGATCCGGGGATTATCACTTTACGTTTTCTATTAGTTAAAGTTTGTATATGGAAGAGGATTAGTCTTGATTCTTCTTCATTAGCTGATACTGAAGATTTCTATATCATTGGGGGTTAGTTGACATTTAGTCTAATTAGACTAATAATATAAACAGTCTAATTAGACTATTGAAGAGAGGATGAGAATAATGATCAAATCATTTCTAATGATTGGACAGTCAAATATGGCTGGACGAGGATTTATACATGAAGTACCCCCAATTTATAACGAGAGAATCCAAATGCTACGTAATGGTAGATGGCAAATGATGGCTGAACCTATTAATTATGACCGTCCTGTTTCAGGAATAAGTCTGGCTGGATCATTTGCGGATGCATGGTGTCGTGAAAATGAAGAAGACATCATTGGCTTAATTCCTTGTGCTGAGGGTGGGAGCAGCATTGATGAATGGGCTGTAGATGGGGCGCTTTTTAAACATGCATTACAAGAAACTAAATTCGCTATTCAAAATAGTGAATTATCAGGGATTTTATGGCATCAAGGAGAAAGTGATAGTAGTAATGGCAACTACAAAGTCTATTATCAGAAATTACTTTTAATATTTACGGCGCTTAGAAAAGAGTTAGATGCTCCAAATATTCCATTTATAATGGGTGGCCTAGGGGATTTTTTAGGCAAAGAAGGGTTCGGGAAACATTGTACTGAATATGAGTTGATGAATCAAGAGTTACAAAAATATGCTTTTGAACAAGATGATTGTTACTTTGTTACAGCTTCAGGTTTAACTTCTAATCCGGATGGTATTCATATCGATGCAATATCTCAAAGAAAATTTGGATTGCGATATTTTGAAGCCTTTATTAATAAGCAACATGTACTTGAGCCACTAATTAATGAACATGAGTTGTTAAGTCGCCATAATGCAAGAATACACACTAAAGCGGAAAAAATGTATATATTGAGCATGGATTTTGCATTAGGAAAAATATCATTTGATGAATTTCAAGCCCAGTTTGTACAAATCAACAATGAGTAAAATATAATACCTAGTAGCATTTTGACGGAGGCGCTGAGTTGATAATATTGCTAATTTTAGGATTATTAAAACAAAATCCAGGGGCTCACGGTTATGAATTGTTATCCTTAATGGAAGAAAAACACTATAAATATATAGTGAATTTCACCAAAGGGTCTTTTTATTATAATCTTGGGCAATTAGTAGAGAAAAAGTATATTGTAAAAGTTGACCAAAGAGACAACACCAGAGAGACGCATAATTATAACATCACTGAATTAGGGGAAAAAGAGTTTGAAAAGTTGATGTTCAAATATGGGTCTAAGACAGACTATATAAACCTATCTTTTTATGTAGCCATGTTATTTTCAGATGAATATAAAAAAGAAGAGCTAACTAAATTAATAGAAATACAAATTGAACAAACTAAGAATAAGATATCTTTAATACAGTTATCTCTTGAGAACGATGAAAATATCACTGCTTATTTTAAAAAAATGTTAGAAAATTCACTTTCCCACCATATAGTAAATGTTCAATGGTTTGAAGGATTGCTTGAAGATATAAAAAAGTGAAAACTGATCACTAAATAGTCCTATAAGAAACCCGCGCTCCGTGTGGGATCTTTATTTTGTTTGCAAGTTTTTTAGACAAGGCTCCGGTAACAATCAGCAACATACTAACGGTACCTGTAAAAAACATTTTGACATATCTAACAGGTACCGTTATAATAAAAACCAACAGGTACCGTCACAAAGATTAACAGGTACCATAAAAACTTTATGGAGGACCCAATATGGACATGAATACTGAATTATATGAAAAACTCGCGAAACTGCAATGGCTGCTGCAACGACAACACTTAAAAACACACGCTGCTGTGGGCCCTATGGCCGACACATCCCGCGGGCAAGGCAGGATACTGGCATTTCTCCGGATGAAAGATGGTATCAGCACCAAAGATTTATCCTATATGCTGGACATCCGTGTATCATCCCTCAATGAATTGCTTGCAAAATTGGAGAAAGCTGAATATATCACCCGTAAGCCATCAGAAACAGACAAACGCATCATGTTGATTTACCTAACCCAAAAAGGACAAGAGGAAGAGGGGCAAGAGATAGACAGTGTCAACATATTTTCTAGCCTATCTTCAGAAGAGCAGGTTGCTTTCGGGGATTACTTAACCCGCGTAATTATGGCTTTAGAAGAAGAGCTTGGAACGGACGGAGAACGTGATGTAATGGCAATGTGGATGGAGGCCGCAAAGGAGCGTATGGGTACAGAGGAATTCGAAAAATTAATGGCCATGCGTGGACAAATGCAAAGAATGTGGGGGAATTCTAGGGACGAACGCTTTAGCGGAAGGTTCCCTGGCTTTGGCGGGGAAGGTCATCGAGACATGCGCGGATTCGGCTGGCCTTCCAGAGATGGCAGGAATTCATCACCAGACAAGTCACCTGATTCGGACGATAAGTAAGCAGAGTCTTTTCCACAAACAGTAGCAGTGGCTTAGCCTTTCACAAGAGAAAAATGAACGGCAAAGGCAGCATAATGACGTACTTTCTTGGATACTGAAGAACAGTCCAATTTCGCACACCAACCCTGTAAAGTTGTTGTTACGGTATGGGGTTGGTTGTTGCTGCGTTATGGTTCATATTTAATTAATAGTTAGAATTCTAAGTAATTTAAGTACCCAATAAATGAAGAAAGTGGTGACCCACATGGACGCAGAAAACCTCCATTACTTTGAAAAAGCACCTATCGCAAAAGCCGTCGCTCACTTCGGTATACCGATGATGTTAGGCATGTCAATGAGTGTCATATATTCCATATTGAATGCCTATTTCCTTGGCACACTGGGCAATACGGCTATGTTAACCGCACTTGCACTAACCTTGCCGTTATTCGCGATCATTATGGCGCTAGGAAACTTGATTGGCATGGGCAGTGGTACATTTATCTCCCGCTTGCTAGGGGAGAAAAAATATGATGATGTAAAGCATGTATCATCATTCGCTTTTTACAGCAGTTTAGTAATCGGTTTTATCGTGATGGCTGTTGGCCTCCCGTTGATTGATCCAATAGTTCATGGCCTGGGAGCGACGCCCGACTCCTTCGGATTTACAAAGGACTATGTAACGATTATGCTTATCGGCTCACCATTCGTTGTATTATGCTTCACACTTGAGAATATCGTGCGCTCGGAAGGTTCAGCAATCATATCGATGATCGGGATGATTCTAAGTGTCGTCGTGAATATTATTCTTGATGCGCTAGTTATCTTCGTCTTCCATTGGGACGTGATTGGTGTTGCGACGGCTACGGTCATCTCTAACTTGGTTGCTAGCGCATTCTACGCCTACCATTTGGGTTATAAAAGCCCATTCTTAACTATCTCTTTAAAATGGTTCAAAGCTACCAAGGAAATACTGAGCAATGTATTCAAAATCGGAGTTCCCGTCTTTATTATGAGTATCTTCTTGGGTGCAATGTCACTCGTATTGAACCATTTCCTTGTCGAATATGGAGATCAAGCCATAGCCGGCTTCGGAATTTCATCACGTTTATTGCAATTACCTGAGTGCATTCTGATGGGTTTATGCGAGGGTGTCGTACCGCTCATTGCCTTCTCTTTTACAGCGAATAAATTACGCATGAAGCATACCATCGGATTCACGATCAAAGCGATAATTGCTTTAGCTGTCGTGTTCGGCGTTATCGTCTATCTGATTTCCGACCACTTAATTGGCTTATTTACAAATGACCTGCAATTAATTGAAATGGGCAGCTATATTCTGCATGTGACATTCTTATCGTTGTTCATTACAGGAATGACTTCGTTGTTTACCGGGATCTTCCAAGCTACAGCGCAAGGAACTGCTGCGTTTATAATGTCAATTATTCAAGGGGTTACTCTGATCCCTGTGTTGTATATAGCCAATCGAATGAATGGTTTCCATGGTGTGATCTGGTCGCTCGTCATTTCGGATGCCGTTGCCTTCCTTGTTGGTGCCATCATGCTGTATGTTCTTCGGAACAAGATGCAGCCAGATTTAGATGCTTTAGCACAGTAGAATACAGAGTCTTATGTTGATATATTAAGTTCATCTTCTAATATAAAATTTTACAGTATAAAGGTGGAGCCTAGAGTATGGTTGATTTTGAATGGTATAGAAGCTTTTGCACAATATATAAGTATCAATCGATTTCTGAAGCCGCAAAAACCCGCATGATGACGCAGCCAGCCATGAGTCAGCACTTAGCCGCCTTGGAGGCGGAGGTGGGTGAAACTTTATTTATTCGGTCGACTAGAAAAATCACAGCAACAGAGCGGGGAAAGGAGTTATATTCCCAGCTCGCTCCACTTATAGAATCATTAGAGAATACGACAATGAGCTTTAAATCGGCTTCTTTGCCAACGCTGAGTGTAATCAAGCTGGGAGCGGCGCATGAGTTTTTTAGTGAAAAAATACTGCCACGGCTGCCTGAATTTAATCCTTGTACCATTTCGCATTTTGGAACCGCCGAGCAATTGCTAGAGCTCCTGAAGGAAGACAAGCTAGACATTCTCATTATGTCAAAAAAGTTCCAAACTCCCGGTGTCGAGTATTTGAAATTGATGGATGAAGAGTTTGTTATAGTAGCTCCAAGTGATTGTGAAATCCTTGAATTTGATAATCTAAAGCTTGAAGAGCAATGGCTCTCTCAACAGAAATGGATCAGCTATGGCTTGGAATTGCCGATAATAAGAAGAATTTGGAGAGAACATTTTAAGAAACGTCCTGAAATTAGACCTATTCATATCATTCCTAATTTACACATGATCCTGAAGGCAGTTGAGCTCGGGGTGGGCATGAGCGTCATACCTACATACCTCTTGCAAAATTCATTAGAAGAAGGCAAATCAAAAGTTATTTTTAAGCATTTAAAAGTAGTAAACGAGTTATATATCGCTTATCAGTTAAAGAATAAGCATTTGCCTCTGATTCATGAGATCATATCTGTCCTTAGGGAAAAGAAAATGGATTAGCTAGTATTATTTATAAATTTTTTTATTAATAAGTGGAAATTTCATAATTTGTTTTATCTATGTTTTGGAGTTTACAATAAAGAAGCAGCAAAATTATTAAATAATTGAGACTGGCACCACACTTTGTCGAATGGACAAGAATTAACATCATAGATGTGGAGGGAATATTATGAAAGTATTTATCACAGGAGCTTCAGGCTATATCGGCGGGTCGGTGGCAAAAGGTTTACTTGATGCCGGACATACTGTCTTTGGTCTGGTTCGCAATCCCGATAAGGTGGAAGCATTAAGGGATATTGGTATAGAGTCTATACTCGGCACGTTGGAAGATACGGATACGCTAACGAAATATGCTAAGCTCAGCGATGCAGTAATTCACACAGCCGATTCAGATCATTTGCTAGCAGTTGAAACTTTTATAGCTGCTCTACGTGGAAGTGGAAAACCATTTTTGCATACATCGGGTTCAAGTGTGGTTGGAGATGATGCCCGTGGCGAAACGGCGAGCGAACATATTTTTGACGAGGAAACACCATTTGTGCCTATGGATATTAGAGAAAACCGCGTAGCGATAAACAACCTCGTACGCAAGGCTGGAATTGAGGATTGGGTGAGAAGCATCGTGATAGTCCCCTCTATGATTTATGGTGATGCACTAGCTTTGCCTGTGGAAAGCGATCAATTGCCGCAAATTATTCGCAAGTCGAGAGAGCTGCAGGCAGGCGTTCACGTAGGTAAAGGCGTAAATCGCTGGTCTAATGTCCACATCAAAGATTTGGTACAACTGTATGTATTGGCACTTGAAAAAGCACCGTCTGCATCGTATTTCTTTGCCGAAAATGGGGAGGTATCTTATGGGGATATCGCCAAATCTGTCAGCGAAGCGTTAGGCTTTGGAGGCAAGACCATAAGCTGGCCCGCAGACAAAGCGATAGCAGAACTTGGAGACTGGGCGCGTTTTGCTATCGCTTCGAACAGCCGTGTACGTGCTACCCATGCAAGAAATCTACTCGGTTGGGCTCCGAAGGAAGAGTCGCTGCTTAGCTGGATAAAAAATAATTTGCAATAAGAAACCACTGAAAAATGATTCCTCCATGTTTGAATTTGACGATTACCACGAGTAACATATACGCAAAAGAAGCCATCTTGTAGGTGGCTTCTTTTGCGAAAACGTCATAAGCTAGTCTATCTTAAAAAGAACGACAGCTAAATTTTAACGCTGACTTCTCCATTTGAAAGATATTCCTCGTCACCATTTTCATATCTGACTTTCAGATGGCAATCGTTATCGATATCAATAGCTGTTGCCTTAAGCTGTTCATTATTCTTTATCACTGTTACGGGTTTGCCAAGTGAAATTAACCTTTTTCTATATTCGGAAAGAAACAATCTGTCCGTTAATTGCTCATAATATCCCATAAAATTGTTCAGTACTTCTGCTACCAGTCGGTTGCGGAGATCACCATAAGAATTGTTTTCAGAAATTACAGTTGTTGCAATCTCGGTAAGGTCGTTAGGAAAGCCGTCGGACGGTAGCGCTACATTGATACCAATGCCAAGAACGGCATAATCAAGCCAGCTGTTTTCCAGTGACACGGATGCTTCAGTAAGAATCCCGCACACCTTTTTACCTTCCATGAAGACATCATTCACCCATTTAATCTGTGTTTCTTTACCGGATACACTCTCGATAGAAAGGGCAACAGCAACAGCGGCGCAAGTGGTTAGCAGAGCGGAATCTGTTGCTGACAGCTTGGGACGCAGCAGGATACTCATATAGATCCCCGTTCCCGGTGGAGAAAAGAATTTTCGGCCCATTCTCCCTCGCCCAGCGGTCTGTTCTTCGGAAAGGATCACCTTACCCTCAGCTTCTCCATTTGAGGCAAGGCTTTTCACGGCTTCATTCGTTGAAGATAGTGTCTTAAAGACTTCTACACGTAACTTTTGCCCCTGGGTATCCAGATATTTTGAAATTGCACTGGCAGATAGGATGTCTGTTTGAGGTGACATGGAATATCCTTTATTAGTTACAGCTTGTATGGAATATCCGTCTGTCTGTAACGATTTTATGGCTTTCCAGACAGCACTGCGCGTCACGGATAACTGAACGGCTATTTCCTCGCCGGAAAAGTATTCACCCTTATTACTGTCGAGCAAGGCAAGAATATGTTCTTTTACTGTCATGAACTTAAACCTCCAAAAGTATAACTCTCCGACCAAAACCCATTGAATATATTAACATCCAACGATTGCGACTGAATACTCTAATTCTATATAACAATTGGAAAAACTCAAGCTTGGTATTTAATTCTATTGTGAACTATAAATTAAATTTAGGTTTACAATCATGAATATCTCCATTATAATTCAGCTTACTGGACGTATTTACTAACCAGAATACAATTATTTATATCCAATGGAGGTCAATTTTTTGAAGACAAAAGAACTTATTTATGCTGCATTATTCGCAGCACTTATCGCGGTGCTGGGCATGATTCCACCCATTCCCCTCGGTTTCATTCCCGTTCCGATCACTGCCCAGACGCTTGGCGTCATGTTAGCTGGATGCTTTCTGGGAAAACGGATGGGCGCCCTCAGTCTAGTCATTTTCATCATTCTGGTAGCCATTGGACTACCTGTACTGACTGGTGGCCGCGGCGGAATCGCGGTGCTCATTGGTCCTTCTGCTGGATACATATTTAGCTTCCCGATCGCGGCCGGTCTTATCGGCTGGTATTCTGAAAAAATCTGGCCGAAGGTTCGAACTTGGAAGCTGATAGTAATCAACCTGATCTTTGGTGTATTACTAGTGAGTCTGATTGGCGCCCCTATCATGGCATTGATAACAAATACGTCGATATGGGCCGGTCTTGTCGGAGCATTGGCCTTTCTTCCGGGAGACATCATCAAAGCCGTTATTGCAGCCGTTATAACGATGCAGCTGAGAGCAATTAGCCCTATTGAAGAAAAAGCGCAGATGTGATGAAACCTTTGCGCCATTCTCGTTTAAATTCAGTTTAATTAGCCGCACTACTATATCTGTGTAAGGAACAGACAACATACATGGATATAGGAGATGGTTATGGTGACAGCAAATAAAACCAAAAAACGAATTGCTATTATCGGTGGAGGTCCAGGTGGACTTACTTTAGCTTTAATTTTGCAAAGACATGGCATTGCAGTAACGATTTATGAACGAGAATTACAGGATGCCAACGCCCAGCGCGGAGGATCACTCGACATTCATGAGGATTCCGGCCAGATAGCTCTGAAGGAAGCAGGATTGCTTGAGCAATTCCAGGCGATTGCGCGCTACGAAGGAGAAGATTTTCGCTTGTTTGATAAAAGCGGCAAGATCTATATGGACGAAAGAGCAGAGGAGGGAGAACAAGGTGGCCGTCCGGAGATCGATCGTGGAACGTTAAGCGACCTACTGCTGAATGCGTTGCAGCCTGATACGATTCGCTACGGTTACAAGCTGACGGAGGCAGTGGCTCTGGAAGGCGGCCAGCATGAGCTTCATTTTGACAACTGCGTGAAGGAGACAGTGGATCTAGTGATTGGTGCTGATGGAGCTTTCTCTAAACTGCGCCCGCTGTTAACGGATGCCAAGGTTTCTTATTCCGGGTTAACAATGATAGAGCTGCAAGTGGATTCCAAGGTATATCCTGATCAGGCATCCTTTAACGCGAGGGGCAAGGTGTTTGGGCTGGGCGATCATAGAGGTATACTTGCACAGCTAAACGGGGACGGTAAGATCAAAGTCGCCTTAACCTTCACGGCCGAGCAAAACTGGATGGATACATGCGGTATCCCTTTTGATCAACCAAAGGAAGCGAAAGAACAGCTGCTCGCGTATTTCGAAGATTGGGCGGAGCCGCTTCAGAACTATATCCGAAAGTCAGAGGATAATATTCTGCTAAGACGGATCTATACGCTGCCGGTCGGGCTTAAGTGGGATCATAAGCCGGGGATTACGCTCATTGGTGACGCTGCACATCTAATGTCACCGTTTGCAGGTGAAGGTGTTAACCTGGCAATGCACGATGCAGCTGAACTTGCACTTGCTATCATCCATCATGATGATTTCGATAAGGCTATTCAAGCTTACGAAGAGAAAATGTATGAGTATTCTTCGTCGTCTGCGAAGGTTTCAGATGATAACCTGAAGCTGATGTTCTCAGACAATGCCGCAATGAAGCTTAAAGCTACGTTTGATGAGCTGTTTGCACAGTTTGCTCAACAAGAATAATTTCATTAATCATATTTTTGAAACTCGGGTAAATGAAACCCGAGTTTTTTTATTGAAAAATATTAGGGTTATAGATGTGAATTTGTTTATACTATAAAAATTAAAATGAAATTGAAATAGGGTGGATAACCATGGATAAGGGATTTAATTTAGCCAGCCAACTATTAACGCTGCTTGATACGGAACAAAGATGGTATACCTTAGCCGAAGTGGAAAAAAGTTTAGGGATCTCAGATAAGACAATACGGAAGATGGTGGAGGAAATCAGCAAGCAACTACCCTCTACTGTAACCATTGAAGTGTCTAGAGGAAAGGGAATTATTCTTCGACGTGATGGGCGAAGTACGATTAGTGAAATGATTTCTTCTATGTTCAGACAAACCATTTTTTATCGGCTGATGAATTTATTGTTTACGAATGCTGGTCGAATGTCTGTGGAAGAGCTTTCTGAAGCCATGTTTATGAGTACCTCATCTTTGAAGAAGCTGATTGTGGAATTAAATAATAATGATCTAAAAGCGTATAAGCTACGCATTAGTTACTCTACACCTGCGATCAAAGGGAATGAAATGAATATTCGATATTTTTATTGGAATTTATATTGTGATGCGTATGAGTTTACAGGATGGCCCTTTGTGAATCTCGATTTTGCCTATATAAATCAGTTGATCACAAATATAGAAAATGAGAATAACATAGTATATTTTATCAATTCCAAAAGGAAATTGTCCTTTTTGTTGGCAATTGTAATAGAAAGAGCTGCTAAAGGAACTTGTGTAACAATCGACGAAAATGCTTACCCATGGAAACAGGGGATGTTTTATATACCAGTGAAAGCCATAGCAGAGCGTCTTGAAGAAAAGCTGTTCATCGAATTTCCAAAGAGTGAAATATTCTTTATGCAATCCATGGTTAGTCTCAGCCAATATCATTATTATGAGGGGTCAGAGATCACTCCGATTAAAGAAGTCGAATTACATAAGGATAAAGAAGAATATCAAATGGGGAATCTGCTTCTCCTGTTGTTGGCAAAGGTATACCCGAACTTGGATATGCATGAACGATTTATCTTGGAGATTTACGGGTTCTTTGACAAGCTGTTAATCGAAAATGCCATTCCGGAATGGATGATGATTTCTAAAAGTCATTTAACAACGTATGTCGAACAGGAGTGCCAGCAGATTTATCAAGAAATGCAAACCTGTATGCAAACGTGGAATAAAACTTACCCATCCGTTCTCTTCAATAATTTCCATTTAACAAAACTAACCTTAATTGTTCGTTCGAGTTTACGTTATACAAGTAAGAGGGCTTTCTTAGTGATCGGGGAGGAATTTTCAATTCGTCATTACATAGCAGATTTGATAAAGAAGGAAATAGGAGATCAGTTGATCCTTAATACTTCCATTATGAAAGGGCTAACCGACGAGATCATGCAGCAAAATAATATTGATCTTGTCATTAGTAATATCCCGGTTGCACTAAAGACCGTGCCTGTTGTTATTATTTCTACGATCCCCTCTAAAAGAGATTTGGACAATATTCGTAAAGAATTGCTTTTATAATTTGACCAATTATTTTCCGTTAGCTACGTAAGTTTTTGGTCTAGTTTGTAATGTCAAAAAACCTTATGCTCAATCTAGTTTCGAAACTGATTTTACTTGAGGGCAAGTGGAAAGCGATTTCGGTAAACCTCAGTTTACTATTAAAAGTTGGAGGAAGAACTATGAGTAGGCATCTAGGTGCAAATAAGGGAGAAATAGCAGAGCGCGTTTTGCTCCCAGGAGATCCTTTACGTGCAAAATTTGTAGCAGAACACTTTTTAGAGGAGGCTAATTGTTATAACGAAGTAAGAGGGATGTATGGATACACTGGATTATACAAGGGTGTGCCGGTGTCGGTGCAGGGGACAGGGATGGGAAATCCATCGATGAGTATCTACGCTACAGAATTGATCGTCGATTATGAAGTTAAAAAATTGATTCGCATTGGTACTTGTGGTGCGATGCAGAGTGAAATTAATATCCGTGATATTATAATAGCCCAAGCGGTGTCTTCAGACAGTAATATGACAGAGAAGATCTTTCATGGTTGTAATTTTGCACCTACAGCAGATTTCTCATTGTTAATGAAAGCGTATCAACAAGCACAAGCTAAAAATGCAAATGTTTTTGTTGGCAACATCTATAATTCTGATGAATTCTATCGTGAAAATTTAGATCGGCTTCACAAGTTTATGGATTTTGGTGTATTAGCAGTAGAAATGGAAAGCACAGCCCTATACACTTTAGCCGCTAAATATGGTGTAAAAGCGTTATCGATTTTGACAGTCGGCAGTCAATTGTTAAGACAGGAACACCTGACTCATAAAGAAAGTGAACAATCCTTTTATGAAATGGTCGAAGTAGCTCTTAACACAGTCATTGATGGCTGATTTATGGATAAGAGCAGTGTTGTTAGAGAAGAGAGTGAGAAAGAAATGAAGGTAATACTGTCAGGATTGCAGTGGATGATTTTTATGATCGCTGGTGCAATTGCTGCCCCCATTGCTATCGCAGATTTATATAACTTAACACCCATAGAGACTTCCGGGCTTATCCAGAGCACAATGATTACTTTAGGGATAGCTGGATTTTTACAAGGCGTGATGGGCCATAAATTCCCTATCCATGAAGGTCCGGCAGGGTTATGGTGGAGCATTTTTACGATTTACGCAAGTTTAGTGGGGGGACTTTATTCTTCTAACAATGGTGCTTTACAAGCTTTAAGTGGGGCAATGATCATTAGCGGTGTGTTATTTATCCTAATTTCAGCATTTAAGCTAATGGATAAAATCGCTCGTCTATTTACTCCAACCATCACTTTTATTTATTTACTTTTATTGATCTTTCAATTAAGTGGATCTTTTATGAAAGGGATGATGGGGATTACCATAGCCCACTCCATGTTAGATGTTAAAGTATTCATCCTTAGTGTGATTGTGGTATGCATTACCTTTTGGTTAGGAAAAAGTCGCTTTGTAGTACTCAGCCAGTTTTCAATAATTTTTAGTATATTGATAGGCTGCCTATTATTTATTATCTGCGGAAATATACCTGTGTTTTCTCATGCGGATACTCTATTTAAGCTACCGAAAATATTCCCATTTGGCAGACCACGATTCGATGCCGGGACGATCACTACTGCATTTTTATTAACTCTGTTATTAATAACCAATGCAGTTGCGTCCATCCGTTTGATGGAGACCGTTATGAAACAAAAGCAAGTGGATCATCGTCGTTATTTGCGCGCCGGGTTTACTTCTGGAATTACGC
This sequence comes from Paenibacillus sp. VTT E-133280, assembly GCF_002264385.1. NCBI lineage: Bacteria > Bacillati > Bacillota > Bacilli > Caryophanales > Paenibacillaceae > Paenibacillus > Paenibacillus sp. VTT E-133280. Next base: position 71,485 of record NZ_NFUX01000005.1, on the reverse strand, counting down.
ATCTTATTAGTGGCGGTTTAGGAGCGGTCGGTTCTGTCCCTATCTCGGGAGCGGCGGGATATGTTGAACAAACAGGGATGAAGGAGCGCAGATCATTTTTAATTGGATGTTGCTTTGTGATCTTAATATCCTTATTTCCGCCAATGATGAATGTTATATCAGCGATTCCAGCTCCCATAGGCTATTCTGTTACCTTCGTCATTTTTGTGAAGATGGTCGGACTAGCACTAAAGGAATTGAAGAAGGTCATTCATGAAGAACGAACATTTATCGTTAGTGGAATTTCCCTTTTAGTGGGTGTGGGTTTAATGTTTATTCCTTCATCAGCTACGGCCCATTTATCTCCGATCGTGATAGCCATTTTAAATAATGGATTAATATGCGGAAGCCTGTTGGCGATTATTTTGGAACAAGGGTTAATGTGGAAAGATTCATTCCGATATGAGGATTCCGAAAAAATTAACCGATAATTTGGAGGGCTAAAAATGCATTATCTAATTTCTATTGCTGGTTTGGTTATTGTTCTATTACTAGCATGGCTCGGAAGTAACAATAAGAAAAAGATTAAATATCGACCAATCATTGTAATGATTGCTATTCAGATCGGTTTGGGATTAATTATACTAAAAACAAGTATAGGTGAATTCTTAATTAAAGGGTTTGCCGATAGTTTTGCAAAATTGCTTGGATACGCCAATGAAGGGACTGACTTTGTTTTTGGTGGGATTGCAAATGAAGGGGCCCATACATTTTTCCTTTATGTTTTGATGCCAATTGTTTTTATGTCGGCATTAATTGGGATATTGCAGCATTACAAAATACTCCCGTTCATTATCAAATATATTGGTTTGGTACTAAGTAAAATAAATGGCATGGGCAAATTGGAATCTTATAATGCAGTTGCAGCCGCAATTGTAGGACAAAATGAAGTGTTTATTTCAGTGAAAAACCAGCTTGGATTATTACCAAAACATCGATTGTATACATTATGTGCATCTGCAATGTCGACGGTATCCATGTCAATCGTTGGTTCATATATGACGATGCTAGAACCTCGGTATGTCGTGGCTGCGTTAATATTAAACCTATTCGGCGGATTCATCATTTCATCCATCATTAATCCGTATGAAGTTACATCTGAAGAAGATATTGTTGAGGTTCAGGTAGAGGAAAAACAAACGTTTTTTGAAATGCTAGGCGAGTATATTATGGATGGCTTTAAAGTAGCCATAGTAGTCGGTGTAATGTTGGTTGGTTTCGTTGGGATCATTGCTTTAATTAACGGGGTCTTCAGCGGAGTATTCGGTATCTCGTTTCAAGGAATTTTAGGGTATGTCTTTGCACCCATTGCCTTTCTTATCGGTGTCCCATGGCATGAAGCTGTTGATGCAGGCAGTATCATGGCCACAAAGCTTGTTGCGAATGAATTCGTTGCTATGCTTGACTTTGTTAAGATCCAAGATGGTTTAAGTGGGCGTACTACCGCCATTGTCTCCGTGTTTCTAATCTCATTTGCTAACTTTGGATCAATCGGTACGATTGTAGGCGCTGTGAAAGGATTGAATGAAAAACAAGGGAATATTGTGGCACGATTTGGTTTAAAACTGTTATTTGGTGCCACACTTGTAAGCGTTTTATCTGCTCTGATCATCGGTATCATTTTTTAATTGAACCTGTAGGTCAAAATGAAGCTAAAGCTTAAAAAACTAAATGAATAATAGGAACAGGATACCTTACTTGTATTAAGAAATAGGTATCCTGTTTTTTTGTACAATTTCAGGTAGCCGCTCAAAAAGCGGCTTTTTGTCTGTCTAGTCTAATGAATTTAACGCCTGAAGAAATCATCGATATCAAATGGGTTAATAAAAGAAGAACCGCCAGAAGGTTTGATAGCAAAAGTATTGACAACCTGTATATACAGGTTTAAACTGTGTGAAGTGTTTGAACTTGTATATACAGGTTTAATGTTTGACATAAAGTATTTTTTTGGAGGTGTTCAACTTGAGTCAGTCCCAGTATTCGGAATGGTGGCGCCGATCTACGGTGTATCAGGTATACCCAAAGAGCTTTAAGGACACTACAGGCAACGGAACGGGAGATATTAAAGGACTTATTGAAAAATTAGATTATTTGCAGAAGCTTGGAATTGATATCGTCTGGTTGCAGCCGGTCTATGTCTCGCCACAACATGATAACGGTTACGATGTTGCGGATTATGAAAATATCAACCCGGATTTTGGTACGATGGAGGATTTCGACGAGTTAGTACAGGAACTACACAGACTTGGAATGAAGCTCATGATCGATATCGTGGTTAACCATACTTCAACAGAACATAAGTGGTTCAAACAATCCATTTCTAGCAGGAACAATCCCTACCGTGATTATTATATTTGGAAGGACCCGGCTCCGGACGGCGGCTTACCCAACAACTGGCAGTCAAAGTTCGGGGGGCCAGCCTGGCAGTTTGATGAAGCTTCAGGACAATATTATCTTACTCTCTTCGATAAAACCCAGGCGGATCTGAATTGGGAGAACGAGAAGGTACGTAGAGCAGTGAATGATATGATGCTATTCTGGGCTAAAAAAGGTGTAGACGGCTTCCGAATGGATGTAATTAATTTAATCTCCAAGGATCAGCGCTTCCCTGATGATGACGGAAGTGTTTCACCGGGGGATGGACGTAAATTCTATACTGACGGTCCACGGGTCCATGAATACATCAAAGCGATGTATGAAGAGGTATTCGGTCCGTATGAGATGGTGACGGTCGGAGAGATGTCCTCAACTACACTGGAGCATTGCATCCGGTACTCGAGTCCTAAAGAGCGGGAATTTTCCATGACTTTTAATTTTCATCACTTAAAAGTCGATTATCCGAACGGACAGAAATGGGAGCTAATGCCCTTTGATTTTGAGGCGCTGAAAAGCTTGTTCACAGAGTGGCAGACGGAAATGCAGAAAGGCCGGGGTTGGAACGCATTATTTTTTAATAATCACGATCAACCGCGTGCCCTCTCCAGATTCACTGATGATAAGGTCTACCGTGTACAGAGCGCCAAGCTGCTTGCAACAACTCTGCATGGACTTCAGGGAACACCTTATGTGTATCAAGGGGAAGAAATCGGGATGCCAAATCCGGTATGGAAGAGCATCGATGAGTTCCGTGATATTGAGTCACTGAATATGTACCGTATTTTGTGCGAACAGGGGAAAAGCCCTGAGACTGCTCTGAGTATTCTTCAGGAACGTTCACGGGACAATTCCCGTACGCCGATGCAATGGGATGAAAGCCGAAATGCCGGATTCACCACAGGTACTCCATGGCTGAAAGTTGATGAGCGGTATTCGGACATTAATGTGCAGAAGGAGCTAGCAAATCCCGATTCCATCTTTCATCATTACCGCAAGCTGATTGCACTACGCAAGGAGTATGAGATATTCCTTGAAGGTGTTTTCAAGAGACTCGATAATGGTCATCCTGAAGTGTTCGCTTACGCCAGAACAGGTGATGGAGAGTCGCTTGTAGTGGTCTCGAACTTCAGCAGCAAAGAGATTACCTTCCGTTTTGAAGAAAGTCACTGGGCAGAGTTATCATCTGGTAAAGACAAGCTTCTGATTGGAAATACAACAGAAACACCTGCATTAACACAAGAGCTTCAGCTTAGTCCTTATGCTTCCTATATGTGGTTAACCCGCTAACGAAGTGTACTTGAGTAGGAGCACAAATCAAATATGTAAGGAGTGAAAATATGGCTATAGACCGCAAAAATGTTGAGGATATTGTACGCGCAGTTGGGGGCAAGGAGAATATAGAAGTTGCGACACATTGTGTAACCCGGTTGAGATTCTCGCTGTATGATGAAAGCAAGGTGGATTCGGAAGCCTTGGACCGCAACGAATTAGTAAAAGGACAATTTTCTAGCCAGGGGCAGTTTCAGATTGTTATCGGACCGGGAACAGTAGATAAAGTATACGATGAAATGATTCAAATCACTGGCGGTTCTCGTTCTTCCAAAGATGAAGTGAAATCCGCTGCTGCCCGAAAACAGAATCCTCTGCAGCGTGCGATCAAGACGCTGGCTGATATATTTATTCCTATTCTTCCGGCTATCGTAACCGCAGGTTTGCTGCTTGGGATCAATAATATTTTGACCGGACCTGGTATCTTCTTTGATAATCAGTCGCTGGTGGATGTCTATCCCGCATGGAAAGACATTGCTGCGATTATTAATACGATTGCCAGCACAGCTTTTACCTTTTTACCAGCACTTATCGGTTGGGCAGCTGTTACACGTTTCGGCGGCAGTCCTCTGCTCGGGATCGTTTTGGGTCTCATTCTCGTGCACCCAGATCTATTAAGTGCCTATAACTATGCAAGTGCTTCCACTGAGGGAACTGTTCCAACCTGGAATTTGTTTGGCTGGCATTTGGAGAAGATCGGTTATCAGGGACAGGTATTACCAGTGCTGGTTTCGGCCTATATTCTGGCAAGGCTGGAGAAATTCCTCAACCGCCGGGTGCATGATTCCATTAAACTGCTGGTTGTTGCGCCAGTGACTCTGTTGATTACAGGTTTTCTGGCCTTCACCATTATCGGACCGGTTACGTTTGGCATTGCCAATGCCATCACCTCCGGCCTGATCTTTGTATTTGATCATTTTGCGCTTCTTGGTGGCTTGATTTACGGCGGATTCTATTCGCTTCTGGTCATCACTGGTATGCATCATACCTTCTTGGCGGTTGATGTGCAGCTCATCGGCAGCGAGGGCGGCACTTTCCTCTGGCCGATGTTAGCGCTATCAAATATTGCACAAGGTGCCGCGGCACTGGCAATGATGTTCGTAGTCAAAGAACAGAAGGCAAAAGGCTTGGCGGCTACATCTTCCGTCTCTGCATTCCTCGGCGTGACGGAGCCGGCGATCTTCGGAGTGAATATCCGCTACCGTTATCCTTTCATCTTCGGGATGATCGGCTCAGGGATTGCCGGTATGATTCTTACCGTTAATCAGGTTCGCGCTTCTTCCATTGGCGTAGGCGGGATTCCCGGCTTCCTTTCGATATTCCCTAACCAGTGGGGCGTGTTCTTCATTGGCATGCTTATTGTTCTCATTGTGCCATTTGTCGCCACTGTACTCTACGGTCGTTCTGTAGTGGGGCGTTCTGAAAAGAACCCAGCTACAAAGTCTGCTAGTACTGTGAGCGAAACAAACGATTTGAATAACCGCCCTACAGTACAAGAGACACAGGAATCCGTGAATATTCTGGAGCTTATCTCTCCACTCAGTGGAACTGCAGTATCTCTAGAACAGGTGCCTGATCCTGCCTTTGCTGAGAAACAGATGGGCGAGGGAATTGCAATCGAACCTTCTGAGGGTAAAGTATATGCACCTTTTGATGCTACAGTAGCTCATGTAATCAAGAGCAAACATGCGCTTATATTGGAGCATGCAAGTGGTGTACAAGTACTTATTCACGTTGGAATTAATACGGTGTCGCTTAAAGGAAATGGCTTTACCACCCATAAGAATATTGGCGACAAGGTGCAGGCGGGAGAGCTTCTGCTGGAATTTGATATGGAGGCCATCCGCGCAGCAGGTTATCCTTTGATTACTCCAATCATCATTCCTGCAGGTCAGGATATGGTGGAGAAGATTGAGGAGAAGACGGGACCAGCTGCAGCTAGACAATCTAGCATCTTGACTATTCATCTCAAGGGTTGATATAGACTCTATTGGCAAAGACTTTATATTACAGAAAGACAGCCCCTAGGGGCTGTCTTTCTGTAATATAAGAATTTGTATGTTTCACGCTATAAATTTTTCTTATATTTCCACGAGAAATGGTTATCGTCTTTAAAGGATAACAAAATCGTTTCTCCTTGTTGCCGTATTCTAATTGAATCGATGCTTCCAAAGGCATGACGTGATACAATAAAGGGCGGTGATCAAAATTGAGAGAAAATAAATATTTGCAAATTTATAATGAGTACAGCAACCAAATTCTTTCTGGACAACTGCTGCCGGGAACCAAGCTGCCTTCTGAAAGTGAACTTGCTGAAGCATATAGCACTTCACGAGAGACTGTTCGCAAAGCGCTGAACCTGCTGTTCCGTGAAGGATACATTCACAAAATTAAGGGCAGAGGCTCCTTTGTGCTTGATATGACGAGAATGGATTTCCCCGTTACCGGTCTGATTTCATTTAAAGAGATGGCCGATACACTGGGTACTGCCTCACGGACACTGGTAGAGCGGACGATATGTGAACCGGCAGGCTCCGCGCTCGCCAGACATCTGCAGATTCCGCCTGAAACCCTGGTCTGGAAAGTTATTCGTGCCAGAGAGATTGAAGGCGATCGGATCATTTTGGATAAGGATTATTTCCGAGCGGATATTGTTCCATTCCTAAGCGAAGAAATCGCTGAAGGCTCACTCTATGAATATCTGGAGCAGGAGTTGGGACTTAAAATCAGTTATGCGAAGAAGCTGATATCCGTTGAGCCTTCTACAGAGGAGGATTATAGACTGCTCGATTTGAAGAATTACACGCATATCGTAGTAGTACGAAACTATGTTTATTTGGAGAACACAGTGCTTTTCCAATATACCGAGTCCAGGCATAGGCTGGATAAATTTCAGTTCGTGGATTTTGCACGAAGGGTGAAACGATAGGCTAAGCTTAAAAAGGGGTATCCCAGTGTGGGATACCCCTTTTTTACGCGATATAAAATTCATCCTCCTCCCAAGTCTACAGTTATTTATGTGGTAAAATTAGGATAACTAAATATGGGGAGGCGTGTAAATTGAGTCTTGATCTTGTGATGATTATTTTTCTACTATTGATAAATATTCCAATATATAAAGTATTGTTTCGCGTGTTCTTTGTGGATAATGATGATTATAACGAAACGATTAGACATACTTTTACACCTAACATCGTTTCATTATTCCGAGGAGAGTATTGGAAGGATAGAATGAATACTGCAAGACTTCAGTTTTTTGTTATTATTTGCGTTGGGTTAGTTGTTTTAGAATACCTTGTTTTGAATAAAGTAATAGAAATTTTTCGTTGAAAATAGGAATTTGAATTTCTTGCATAAGCACCATTCTTTTATGGAAAACTTCTGTTGTGCAAATAAATAGCATGATTCCATTTTGGGAGGATAGTATTATGACAAATCAGGATCCGCAGGAGCTTCTTAAGAGTAAACATAAGCTAGACGAGCAAAAAAGGCAGTTCACAAATTTCGCTCGAAGTGCTTCCGGTCATGGTGAAGTTGAAGCTGGCCAGGAATTCAGTAATGATCGAGTACCTGACGATCAAAACCGCATGAAATCTGTTGAAAACAGACAAGACTGACTTTTAAAAAAAGCCGATCCTTTTCTGGATCGGCTTAGAAAATGATTATAACTACCCTTCAAGCTTTTGTGGAGCTTTTACTGCTCCAGGTTTCAAAACAGAAGCAAGAATAACGATCGTACTCCCTAGGCCAATCCAAGTGAGTGTGGATACGGCATCGTTCCAACTTAATCCTTTACCAAAGAAGAACAGCTCTCGAAGACCATCCACCATAAAACGCATTGGCAACCAAGAGTGCACCCAGTCCCGATAGAATGGAGACATCATTTCTGGGGCTAATGCAAGTAATGGTGCACCAAAGAAAAGGATTAAGGCGAAGATAGCGATTCCTTTGATGCCTACGAACGAAATTACGGCAGATATCATAAGGAAAAAGCTAAAGAATGTAATGGTTAAGAATAGTGCTGTATCCATAAATTGAGGGATATGAAGACCTATCATACTTTCTGCGAGCCAAGTTAATCCAAAGCCAACGACTAACGCAATCACAGCCCCCATAACAATCTGTGTTAACTTCGCAGCAAGTGCGTCTTTTCGAGTCGTTGTCTTCATCTTGCTAACAGCAAGAAAGAGAACCGCAGCGCTCGCCATACTTGCCATCCAAAGCGGTTGAAATAAGGAAATAGGGGAATTTCCATTAGCACTCTTCGTGCCGATTTCATTCACATTAGTGACCGTCTTGGTTATAGGACTTACTAAAACGGAAGCTTGCTCCACCGTCAATGTTGCACCTTTCTTTTTCAACCCTTCTACAATCTGAGTACGAACATTGTTGTTCATGTTATCAACAACACCGTTCAGGATTTGCCCAGCCATTGTGGAAGCCGCAGTATTCATACCTTGATTAATAAAAATCTGAACTTCAGGTGAATTAGGTGTTGGACTGCTCAAAGAGGCTTGCTTCGCACTAAAGTCTTCCGGAATGACAAGTGCCGCGTAATAATTCTGTTTGTTTAAACCGTTTTGTACTTCCTCGATATTATTTACTTCCAACCATTTGATTGCTGGCTCCTCGTTGGAGGTTGGAGACGAGTTTTTCTGAATCATCTCAACAATCGTTTGCCCCATATTAACTTTCCCTTGATTTGGGATGTCAATTCCTTGATCTGCATTTACGATAGCGATTGGCATGTTCTTTGGTTTGATTTGAACGGAAGGGAAAAGCGCAAGTGAAAAAATAAAGATGACCAAGAATGCCATAATTGGCGAAATCAGTACGAGCTTGTTTTTAAAGAATTTCATGGTTACCCCACTCCTTTTTATAATATCTTAATGATCCGAAGATGATTTCCGAATTCCATCCATTACAAAATGGATCGCATCTTCAATTTCCTCGTCACTGATTGAATCCTTATTTAACAATACAAACTGAGTAGCAATGAATCCGCCAATGAATGAGTAAATTAATTTTAGAAGTCTGTCAATCGGGATGTCCTTCAGTTCACCTCGATCTATGAATATTTCAATAAAATTAGCAATTCGGGGCTTTACTATTTCTGCAAAATAAGGAAGGAATTCATTTTTCAATTCCTCTTTATAAATAATCTCCTTGATGAGAACCTGGAAAATTTCTTTGTTCTCCGTGATAAATTCAATCCGATTTTTAAGAAAAGCCCTTAAGAATCCTTCAAAGGTCGAATCAGCATTCCCTATTATCTGATCAACTGCCTCATTCGCGAGGGAAGGGAAGAATTCTTTAATATAGGGGACAGTAAGAGATAATAACAGATTATCCTTTGTTCCATATTGTTTAAAGATGCTTGCCTCTGACACCTCGGCTAACTTAGCAATTTCTGCAGTAGAAGTATTGGAATAACCCTTTTCAGCAAATAATCGAATGGCTGCCTCTACAATCCGTTGTTGTTTTGCCGTTAACTTTGTAGATTGCGAAATTAAAATTTCGTTAAACAGGTTGTTAATATTCAATAATCAATTCACCACTTTCAGGATTTGATGATAAGTTAATGATAAAAAGTGAGTACTTACTTACTCGTTGTTATTTTAACGGCATCGTGGTTATCTGTCAATAAAAAGTGAGTAATTACTCACTTTAATATTATAGCCAATACTTTTTATGTAATAAGATGTTATTCTAAATGAAAGGTCTTCGAAAGGGTTAGATGAATATGACAGAGAGAGTCCATGAACAAATGGCTGAAAGAACGCGGCAATTAATCAAAGAATCATTAATGCAATTAATCGAGGAAAAAGGATTTAGTAATGTGACAGTTAAAGATTTGACACTTACGGCAGGAATAAACCGTGGCACATTTTATCTCCATTATCTGGATAAATATGACTTGCTCGAACAAATGGAGATTGAATTACTGGAAGGTTTAGAAGAGTATATGCACATATTGAATTATCAAGAGATGTTGGAATGTCATAAGGCTAACACTCCGTATGATCCGTTGGTTCAAGTTTTTCAATATTTAAAACAAAAGGGAAGGATTTTAAGCGGACTATTAGGTGCAAAAGGAGATCCTGCTTTCTCACAAAAATTGAAGTCGTTTTTGAAAAACAGTGTTTTTGCAGGATTAATCGATAGCTTTCAGGATGAGTCGATCCCTAAACAATATTTTTCGGCATTTGCAACTTCAGCTTATCTTGGCATTATTGAGGACTGGTTAAATAGTGACATGAAACAATCCCCTGAAGAAATGGCAATCATTTATGTGAAGATCAAATTTTTCGGGATGAATTTGTAAGGCAAACTAAAAAGAAGTGAAGCTGAGAGCAGCAACGCTTCTTTTTTGAGATACTAACTATACCGGTTTGTAGTTATTCTCACACCACATCATTTACTAGAAGCAAGATTTTTCCACGCGTTTGTCCTACTTTCTCGTGAACAACAGCAAGCTCTTTTAGTGCTAATCTTTCCGTAATAAAAGGCTTTACATGTCCTTGATCCACGATATCTGCGATTTGGGACAATTGCTCAGCATTACGCTGCACGCCCATTCTCACCACATGAACCCCCAAGTTTTTAGCTACATCTTCGTCTGCCGGATTGTAAGCTGAGACGAGGGTGCCTCCATCTTTGAGCAAAAGCAGTAATTTTGTCACTTCTTCTGAGCTAAGAGGAGAGAGGTTGAAAATTAAATCCACCTTCTCAGTTAGTTTTTCTTCTATTAATTCATTCTTATAATTGATGATTTCGTCAATCCCCAGGTCTTGAAGAGCGGAGATACTTTCTGCTGAAGCCGTTCCAATGACGTAAGCACCTTTCCATTTTGCAAGTTGAACGGCGATGGAGCCTACACCACCAGCTGCTGCTGTGATCAATACCCGTTGGCCGGATTGAAGATTTCCGTGGTCGAATAAGCCTTGCCAAGCTGTCATTGCACCACCGGGAAGAGCTGCGGCATCTTGTAAATCAATATTTTTAGGTGCTAAAGCTACATCATTAGCTTTGCAGACTACATATTCCGCGGCCGCACCATTTTTGGTCATGTCGAGAAAAGCAAATACTTTATCTCCAAATTGGAATCCATTCACGGATTCACCTATTTTTTCGATAATCCCTGATACATCCACGTTTGGAATAAAAGGTAATTCTAGTGGCAGAATATCCTTCATAACACCCATTCTAAGCATCGCATCTGCAGGATTGAAGGCAGTTGCCGCAACTTTAATTAATACTTCGTCTGCACTTACATCTGGAGTAGGAGCTTCCTCATATCGAAGTACTTCTACTGCACCGTATTGATGATATCTTACTGCTTTCATAATATTAAACACCTCTTCATTAGATTATTTAATGAACAACGTGTTGATCGTTGATCTGACTATATCTTAAAATATAGGTTCTTTCTAATCAATCAACAATGACAGGTTAGGTGTTGAGTGAATTATTAACCGGGCTTAGTTTTTCAAACCTGCTGCAGTGAATGGACCTTGGATCGTGATTGTAGACAGTATTCTGGCCATTTCCTCAGGAGATTCTTTTCCATCACCATTCAACCATTGCTCAAGTACGCCGATATGTGCTGAAGCTAAATAAGCAATTAGGTACTCACTAGGGACAAGTAAATTTTCTTGCTTAATAAGAGGAAATTCATTGTTTACAAACAGCGTTTTCCACATGAATGCTTTCATCTTCGTTTGAAAATTTAAATCCGCTTTAAAAAGTGCTTTCATAAACTTTCTATTCAGCTCAAGATGTCCAAAAAATCCAACAAGAATATTTATGGGAGCGGCTTGGGGAATATTAGAATGATGTTCTGTAATAACGTCGCCAAGGTTCTGTCTAACAATATTTTTCATTTCGGCCAAAATTTCATCTTGGCATCTGTTCATTAAGTCATATTTATCCTGATAATGTGAATAAAAAGTGCCTCGATTAATTCTGGCTTTAGTTGTAATGTCTTTAACGGTAATGCCTTCGAACCCTTTTTCCTCAATTAATTCAATTAATGCTTCCCGAATGAGTTCCTTTGTTCTAATAATTCGCAAATCCTTATCCGTTTCTCGCATCAAAAGTCATCTCCTTAATCTTTATAATGTACACAATCCCAATTAGTGTTGGATATCCAGCACTTTCGACTGTTCTGATTATTGTTGAATGTCTTCATTGTGATTATAATTGAAAATATAAAGATAAACAACACGTTGTTCTTTTGAGTGTTGAGCAGAAAGGGTGGATAATATAATGCCTGTTATCGAGATTGAGCATTTGACCAAAGATTATGGTCATAATCGAGGGATTTTCGATATCTCCTTTAGCATTAATAAGGGAGAAGTATATGGTTTCTTAGGACCTAATGGAGCTGGAAAAACAACAACTATCCGTCATATCATGGGTTTTTCCCGTCCACAGCAAGGACACACCTTAGTAAATGGGCTTAATAGCTGGGAGCGAGCAAGCGATATCCAACGGGAGTTGGGGTATTTACCTGGAGAAATCGCGTTGCCGGAGGCTCTGACCGGGACACAATTCATCAAAATGATGGCAGAGTTGCGAGGTATCACGGATATGACACACACGCAAGCGCTGATTAAGAAATTTGAATTAGATCCTTCGGGCAGCTTGAAACGGATGTCGCTAGGCATGAAGCGGAAGCTCGCCATTGTTACCGCATTCATGCACGATCCCGCAGTACTAGTGCTTGATGAGCCCACCAGCGGCTTAGATCCGATGATGCAAGCTCTGTTTATTGATTTCATTAAGGAAGAGAAGGAAAAAGGTAAAACCATTTTATTATCGAGTCATATTTTTTCCGAGATCGATGCAACCTGTGACAAGATATCCATTATCAAGGATGGCCGCTTAATCTCTTCATTTGTAGCCAATGACTTACGACACAACGAGATCAAAACCTTTAAGCTCGAATTCAAATCTGAAGAAGCTTTTAACGGTTTTAACAATGATGTAAGTGCTCAGCAGGAGATTGAAGTATTATCTTTGTCGCCACACAAACATCAAGCTATAGTAAGTATCAACGACAATCAAATCAATCGTTTTATTTCCTTTATTTCCGACTATGATCTTAAGTTTTTCTCGGAGAAAAAGTTTACCTTAGAGGACTATTTCATGAAGTTTTATGATCGGAGTTCAAACGCAACAGGAGGTGCCCAACCTAATGCCATACATCGAAATTAAACATTTAACTAAAGACTTTGGAGATGGAAAAGGTCTGTTTAACCTAGATTTTTCTATTGAGAAAGGTGAGGTTTTTGGATTTGTAGGCACAAATGGAGCCGGTAAATCGACGACCATTCGTCATATGATGGGTTTTCTGAAACCAAAAAGCGGTGCTGTGACCATTAATGGTATGAATTGCTGGACAAATTCTGCCGAAATTAAAAAGCTTATTGGTTATATTCCAGGAGAGATTGCCTTTCCAGATGCGCCTACAGGAACAGAGTTTCTAAGAAGACAAGCGGAATTGTTGGGATTAAAGGATATGTCCTATGCGGAGAGTATCATTAAAAAGCTACAGCTTGATCCCACAGCCAACTTGAAGCGAATGTCGAAAGGGATGAAACAGAAAACAGCGATTGTAGCAGCATTGATGGCCGATCCCGAGATATTAATTCTGGATGAGCCTACTACAGGATTAGACCCACTTATGCGGGCTGAGTTCGTTAACATTTTGAATGAAGAGAAGAAAAAGGGCAAGACGATATTCATGTCTAGTCACATGTTTGAGGAAGTTGAGCATACCTGTGACAAGGTCGCTTTAATTAAAGACGGAAAATTGATTGCTGTAAAAGCAACAGCTGAAGTAAAACACAGTGAAGATAAAGTCTATAAAATCGAGTTCCTGTCCCATGAGGATTATCAACGCTTTTTGTCAGAACCGTTTGAATTTGCAGAGAAGCGAGACAGTCAGAACCAAGTCTTTCTAAAAATGAATGACCGAGAGATCAACCAATTATTTAGGACTTTAAAAGGGTATCCCATCAAGTTTATAGCAGAGATAAAGTACACACTTGAGGACTACTTCAAAGGATTATATGAGGGGGAAACATCTAATGCTTAGCAAACCGATTTTCAAACAAACACTCAAAGCCAATTTTAAATTATGGCTCATCTTTACAGTAATCATGTCCGTTTTTCATGTCGTTCTTATCGCAGTGTTTAATCCAAGCACCCTTACCGACATGTCGAATATGGTAAAAGATACTCCACTTGCCAACCTTATGGGGGATGCTACGTTCCTTGGCATGCTCTCCAAAACTTTTTATGGTATTCAGGGTGTACTACTACCTATCGTGTTTATCATTATGACGGCTAATAGTCTCGTCGCTTCGCAGGTAGATAGAGGTTCAATGGCCTATTTACTTTCTACTCCGACGAAGAGAAGTACGGTAGTTCGTACGCAAGCCGTTTACTTAATTCTGTCACTCATCATTATGCTCGCTATCATTACCTTGGCTGGTCTTACTGCCATATCAGTATTCCAAGGGGATATGGATTTCAACAAAACCGATTATCTAACGCTTAACTTAGGTTTATTTCTTCTAATGTTTGCAACAAGTGGTATATCCTTCTTTTTCTCCTGTGTGTTCAATCTTTCCAAAAACTCGTTAGCATGGGGCGCGGGGATTCCAATGGCATTTTTCCTCCTTAAATTAATGGGGGATGTTGACAGCAGTTTGGAGAAGTTGAAATATATATCCATGAATGCATTGTTCGACACGAATGCCATCTTAAATGGTGGAAGCTACTCCATACAATTTATTTCACTTGCTGTAATAGGCATTGTCCTTTATGTACTAGGGATTCGTATTTTTAAGGAAAAAGATTTACCGTTATAATTGGGCTATTAAGGAAGAAATTGAATTTAATATTTATGCAACTATTAAAGGTAAGGCTCTTGGTAAATCCAAGGACCTTACCTTTCTTATTTCATTCTAATAGCATAGTTCGAATCCAAGCGCCCTTACCTACTGCCCATGGTATTCAACATTATGACGGAAAACATTGTGTTTTTAACAACATGGTTAAATTGACTTGCTAGGAATTGTTTACTATCCTTAATTTTGTACGGTATTATGTGCCGTTTCTACTTGACTATACGATTTGAAGTTAGAAGGCAGGTGCAGAACATTGATAAATTTGGACAAATTAGCAAAGGCATTTACTAAAGGTGTCTATGATATAGAAGACAGAAGCAGGTTAGTTATCCAGCCCAAAAGTTTATTAAGTGAATTTACTACCGTTAAGCATGGATTTCTGTTTATCATTCGCGGGGGAGCCAGGATACGAGTGAATGGAACGGTATATGAATTACGGCAAGGCTCAGTATTTCATGCGGCTCCAGGCATGCAGATGGATTCGCAGGTTATAGGACAATCAGAGCTTGAGTATTACTCACTTTTTTATAAATTGGATATGCCAGAAGAAATGAATAGTACTACCGAATTCGACTCTCATTTCAAGCTGGAGCCAGGAGCCAATCTAAAAATTATTGAATTACTAATCATGCTTCATCAGAATACCCATCCGTCGGGAGAAATTGGAAAGCTGCGTATCAAAGAGCTGTTCTTAAGCCTAATACATCAGGTTCTGATTGCTTGCAGTGACAGAGAGAACGACAGTTCACCGAATCAAAGGATGATTGACGAAGCCCTTGCATACATTAAACTCCATTATATGAATTCACTTACACTCGGTGAGTTAGCGGAACGGCATGCAATGAGTATAAACCGCTTCTCTTACTTCTTTCACAAATATACGGGGCTGCGTCCAATCGACTATGTCGTTAATTATCGTATGGAACGAGCCTGTGACTTTCTTAAAGCAGGAAATTTTCCTATCCACGAGATTGCAGAGCGCGTCGGTTATGACAATCCGCTGTATTTCAGCCGTTTATTTAAAAAGAAATTCGGCGTTTCTCCCTCTGCCTATAGATAATATACATATCGAGTTACTTATACTTGAATGAAGTCTGCAGCTACTGGTGATGAACCAGAAGTGCAGACTTTTTTATTTAGATTAAATAATGATGCATGTAGAATTTGAGATTTGTATATTTGAATTCATTTAAATTTTTGATACACTCACCCTTGTAACTGAGAATCATTATCAGTAAATTGATTTATAAATGAAAGGCTGGGAGATATGACACGAAACAGACAATTATGTATTGGGTTGTCCTTAAATGCAACCTGGATGAAAGGAGACGGCTGGCGGCACCCGGATAGCGGAGTCGAAAAGATGGGGTCTATCGAATATTATATTGATTTGGCAAAAATGGCGGAGAATTCTAAGCTCGATTTTCTATTCAGGGCTGATTATCTGTATGTTAGCCCGCAGATGTTAGGGGATTCCTCTAATTTCGGCAGCCCGGACCCTGCATTGTTTTTTGCAGCGATAGCCCGTGAAACCAAGCGGATCGGACTGGTGACGACGATTTCTACCACTTTTAATCCACCTTATGTTGTAGCAAGACAGCTTCAGTCTTTACACTGGCTGAGCAATGGACGTGCCGGCTGGAATATTGTCACTTCTATTGAAGGCGCCGATAATTTCAGCGATTCACCTATGCCTTCACCGGAAGAGAGATATGCCAAGGCAAAAGAGTTCACGGATGTTGTATGCAAGCTGTGGGAGAGTTTTCCGGATGAAGCAATTGTTATTGATCGTCAGTCGGGTATGTTCTCGGATAAGGATAAAGTGACTGCTATAAATCATTCTGGTGAATTTTTCAGTGTAAAAGGACCGCTTACTTTACCTGCTCACAGGTCAGGAACGCCTCCGCTATTTCAAGCCGGCGCTTCGGATATTGGACGGAATTTCGCTTCTTCCGTTGCAGATGCTATTTTTGCAGCAATGCCGGATATTGAATCAGGAGTGGAGCTAAGGAATGATCTGAGAAGAAGAGCGGCTGAGCAGGGCCGTGATCCGGATGCTATCAGAGTTTTGCCGGGATTATATTTTTTCCTGGCCGATACGCGTGAAGAAGCACTTGAATTACATAAGGCTGCACATGCGAATTTACATCTTGAACGCAGACATGCTTCGCTTAAATCTGTGTTGGGTCTTGATTTAAGCGGGTACCCCTTAGGTGTGCAAGTAACTGCCGATATGTTACCCGATTCCAATCAAGCCGTCCGCAGCCGGACACATGCCGAACTATTGCGGCGGTATATTATCAAAAACCAGCCTACAGTGAAAGAGATCCTGGACAGGCCGGAGGTTGTCGGATCTGCTCATTGGGTATCTGTCGGGACAGTCGAGGATGTACTGAACGATATTATTGAGCGGTTTGATGCGGGGGCTATGGATGGCTTCATTGCCTTGCCGGGCGGTTCAGAACAATCTATGGAACTGTTTTTTGAGAAACTGGTACCGAAGCTGGTTGAGAGAGGCTTGTTTCGAAGTGAATATACAGGGTGCACTTTTCGTGAGCATCTAGGGATTTAAAAAAGAGAGTTGAGGCGATTGAACAATGCATGAAGAGGAAATGTTTGATGTTACGATTATTGGCGGTGGTCCGGCCGGATTATTTGCAGCATTTTATAGTGGACTCCGCGAAATGAAGACCAAAATCATTGAATTTCAGCCTGTACTTGGCGGCAAGGTGCATGTCTATCCGGAAAAGATGATCTGGGATGTGGGAGGCATACAACCTATTCTTGGCTCACAGCTTATTGAACAAATGGTTGCGCAAGGGATGACGTTCCAGCCGGAGGTTGCTTTTAGCGAAAAGGTCACATCCATCTCGAAAAATGCAGCAGGTTACTTCGTATTGCACACGGCCGCAAACCAGAAGCATTTCACTAAAACTGTAATATTGGCCATTGGAGGAGGTATTCTGAAGCCTATCAAGCTTGAAATCGAGGGTGCCGAAAGATTTGAAATCACAAATTTGCATTATACGGTGAAGTCACTTGCCCGCTTCAAAGAGAAGACTATTCTAATATCGGGTGGCGGACATTCTGCTGTTGACTGGGCGAACGAACTGGCTCCGATTGCCAAGAAAGTGTATTTAACGTACCGGAAAGAGAACTTAAAGGGGCATGAAGCCGATATTTCGCGTTTGGCGAACAATGGCGTAGTGTGCTTGTTAAATACTTCAATCGAAAAATTGATTGCCACGCCGGATCACGAAAGAATAGGGACTGTTCTGCTAAAAAGCAATGACAACGGAGAAGGATTTGAGCTGTCCGTTGATGAGGTCATCATTAATCACGGTTATGAACGCGACAAAGAACTGCTGTTGAACAGTGAAATTAAATTAGATCTGTGGGAACATCGGATTTCAGGATCAGCAATGAGCGGGACATCCGTGCCTGGCATTTATGCGGCAGGTGATGTTCTGCATCATGAAGGAAAGCTGCACCTGATAGCGGGAGCGTTCCAGGATTCTGCCAATGCGGTAAACCAGGCCAAACAATACATCACGCCGGAGGCAAATTCGACCGGGATGGTGTCTTCACACAATGACCTGTTCATACAGAAAAACCGTGATTTAATGAAACATTTATACAGATAGTAATGATAACAACTCAAGGAGGAGTCAAATGAATAGATTATTTGGATGGATTGCATCCTTCATTATACTTGCAGGATTACTGGCTGGATGTTCCGAAACTTCAGTCACACCTGCACCTGTAGTCGGCAAGATCGAGGAAGCGGGATGGCCAAGAACAATTGCAGATGCCAGCGACAATGGAGTGGTGCTCAAGACACGGCCTGAGCGGATAGCGGTTCTTCATCCTTTGTATTTAGATTACTTTTTTGCTCTAGATACTCCACCAATCGCATCAACTAACGCAGTGGAAGCAATGAAAGATTTCGCTACTTTACAGCCTTATGCCGGAACTGCTGAGATTATTGATTTAGGCAACAGCAATGCGAATCTGGAAATGATCATGGATGCAAAGCCTGATGTGATTGTAACCTTCAAGGGTTCTGTTGATAGCAATTATGATGAGTTGAATAAGATTGCACCAGTCATCTTAATTGACTACACCGATACCTGGGAAAAAACGACGATGCTGTGTGCTCAGATCGTTGGAAAAGAAACGTTAGCGGAACAAGCCATTAAGGAAACCCAAGAAATGATTGCCAATACGAAAAAACAGTTAAATAGTCTTGAAAATAAGACCTTTGCCTTGCTACGGGTCGATGGAAAAGCCAATTTCAATGCTCAAGGCTCTAAAAACACGATGTACTACAATCAAACAGCGGGCTTTGGGTTGTTGCCACCAAAGGGATATCCCGAGGAGGGCGGAGCGCTTTCTCTGGAGGGGCTATACAGCATGAATCCCGATTATATTATTATTCAGCATGATATGGATATCGCAAAGGCGGCCATCAAGGAGAAGGAAACTTCAAAGGCATGGAACTCACTGGAAGCTGTGAAAAACAATCATGTTCTTATCTTTGATAATTCACTAAACAGCGCAAGTATTCTGGCTGTCCGTTTGGCTGCAGATCATTTTCTGCAATTGGCGGCTGAACAATAATTTATTATACAACAATCCGATTGCTCCCTGTAGGGTGATCGGATTGTTGTTATTCAGATAAATATCTTGTCCTGTTGTTTGGTGAAAATAAAGTATTAGACTGCCGCAGTTGTCGTTCCAATAACGTTCCACGTTAAGGTAATCACCTTAAGTGAGAAGGTCATCTTACCGTCTGGTAAACGAGGCCTATGGCTCCAGAATCAAAGGTCTTGTTTTCGGTTAGCTTGAGATTGATCTTCTCCTTGAGACCTTGGAATAACGGCAATCCCTTACCGATCAGAACGGGAGAAACTGTGATTTTATACTCATCAATTAAATCAAGCTGCATAAGCTGGTGTGCGAATCTAGGACTGCCGAGGATGACCATATCCTTGCCTGGCTGTTGTTTGAGGTTATTGATCTCATCCTCGACATCTTCTTTGATGAGTCTCGAATTATTCCATTCGACTTTCTCCAGCGTCGTGGAAAAAACGATTTTGGCTGTCTTTTCGATCCACTCGGCATGATTCCGTTCATGCTGCGAAGCTGATGGGTTCGAAGGCACAGATGGCCAGTAACTGTGCATCATCTGATAAGTCCCACGTCCCCAAATGACAGTGTCAGCAGTACTCAGAATTTCTTTCGCATGTTTCTCCAAATCAGCATCGTAGGAAACCCAGCCAATGTCCATTTCACCATTCGGCCCTTCTACAAAACCGTCAAGCGATGCGTGAAGAAATAGAACGAGTTTTCTCATTTTCAATTCTCCTTTGTTCATGAGGGATATTTGCATTATACATTAACTACATTTTAGCAGAATATTGGAAGGGAAGGTCGATGCGAGTACAAGAAGTTATCCTACAGGATAACACAAACGTTACATGTTGATACGCAACAACAAATATCAGAGATCAGTTTCTATTCCAAGTGTTATTTGAAAAAAGTGAACTGCATATTTAAACCACATCAAAAGCTATTGTGGCAGCAAAACAACATGGTCGTGAAGATATGGCTGAGAAGAACGAGAAAAATCTACTACGTTATCAGGGGATACAACTAACCTTCAAGAAGGCAACAACATTTTCGGTAGACAAGACAGTATAAAAAGAAAGGTGAGTGCTGGAAATGGTTAATTATGACCGTACAGCCATCTGCGAGAGGATCGAATTCCTTACGCCGTCAACAATCACAAGCACCCACTCCAAAGCAAACAAAGCGTGAGTTAAATGATGCGAATAAGGATATACTCATCGAAATGTTAAAACGCAACATCAAAACACTGCATGAACAACATAAAGCAAACACTAACCCTCAACAGCGCGGTTTCTCTTAGGCCGCGCCTTTTGCATTTAATCCCTCCATAACCAACGACAAAATATATTTTACCCGGGTAAAATTAGTGAAGTATTCAGAGGAGGATCTATAGAATGAAAGATGATCAAACGCGCTTTTGCTGCACAGCATTTTTGGGTGTGGGAGTCGTCGCCAGTGGTTCGTTACAGCACGTTGTTACTACAGTGAAGGATACTCTGGATGACAGAGACCTCACACAGCTGCTTATATTTGACGATACCACGGGGAAGCAAATAGAAGTTGATTTCCGTGGGAAGACAGATGACGTGCTCAAACGATTAGGAGAACAGTTTGGCGATTTGCCCGATATGGAAATGAATAACCAGCCTACACGGCGGGTCGGTCGACCCAAGCTGGGAGTTGTATCTGGTGAGGTTACATTATTACCAAAAGATTGGGAATGGCTGAAAAGTCAATCTGGAGGGGCGTCGGTAACATTACGAAAACTCGTTGGTGATGCTCGCCGTGCTGGAGGAAAACAGAGCAAGATACGAGAGTCACAAGAAGCAACATATTACTTTATGACAGCTATGGCCGGGAACTTCCATCAATACGAAGAAGCTCTGCGGGCACTGTATGCTGATGATTCGGATCGTTTTTACCACTTGATCGATAACTGGGCACCTGATATCAGAAACCATATCAAAAAATTAGCCGCTGATGCATTCCCCGAAGGGAACAAATGAACGAAAGAATGTGTAGGCGTAAGGAATTTAGAATAAAAAAAGGAACGATGAAAGGAGCCGCACTATGACAGAATTTGAATTTAATCGATACATCGAACCATCGTAACGTGCTGGCATGAGGATCATACAGCGAGGCATCGAGGGCAGCATCGTCATGTTGAACCTCATGCGTTTTCGTGATGTTGCCGATTACACAGCCAATCCTGAACTAACACCGGAGGTTCCAATCAGCGTTGCCGAAGCTTTCAACCGCTATATCGAGCACACCCTCCCATTTCTCCGTGAAAGCGGAGGTGAAATCATGTTTCTTGGCGATGGCGGAGAGTTTCTTATTGGACCCGAAGACGAAAGATGGGATCTTGTCATGATGATCCGCCAGAGCAGCGCGCAGTCGTTTCTTGCTTTTTCAAGTCATCAAGACTACATGGCCGGTATCGGGCATCGGACTGCAGCGATCGAAGATTCACGCCTTCTGCCTATGACAGAACTTACAATACCGAATTAATTGGAGGAGAACATAATCATGAACATTCTGAAAGTCAAAAGCGTCGAATTGGCCTATGACAGTTTTGGTAATGAAAATGACGAAGCTATTATCCTAATCGCCGGGCTTGGAACCCAGATGATCCGATAGACGGATTCGTTTTGTCGGATATTAGCAGTGCGGGGCTTTCACGTAATCCGTTATGACAATCGCGACGTAGGTTGCTCGACGCATTTTAGCCAATATCCGACGCTGGATTTTGACGCACTGGCGACGGCTCTCATGTCGGGAAAGCGACCGGACATCCCTTACACTCTCAATGACATGTCCAACGACGCTATCGGACTACTCGATGCCCTTTCAATTGACCGGGCACATTTCGTTGGCAGGTCGATGGGAGGAATGATTGCCCAGATTGCTGCCAGTGAGTACCCTGAACGGGTTTTATCACTCACCTCCATTATGTCCAGTTCCGGTAATCCAACACTTCCGCAAACTTCCCCGGATGTCATGGCGATGATGACTAAACCAGCGCCGAACCCATTTGAGGATGAAGCAGGATTTTTGGCGCACAGCGTCTCTTTTGCTAAACGTATCGCCGGCACCAGCTATCCGTTTGAAGAGGACGCTTATCGAGCGCTCATTCTGGAGGAAGTCCAGCGAGCCTACGATCCAGGCAGTATTGGACGACAAATTGCTGCGATCGCTGTCTCCGGTGATCGTCGTCCGCGGCTGGCGACCATAAAAGTACCAACACTTGTCATTCATGGGGTGGACGATCCCCTATTCGTCCCGGCGTGTGGCGAGGATACGGCTTCTGCCATTCCGGGCGCTGAGCTAATGTTGGTTGACGGCATGGGACACGACTTACCGCACCAACTTTACAAAGTAATCGCTGATGGCATAGAGCGAACGGCTCGTCGCAATTGACACGCTGCAGCTGCCACCAACAGAAAGTGCAAAAAATATGGCGGAGGGGTTTGAATCGATTTCACTTGAAGTGCTTCCGATGGGATTATGTTTTTGTATATAATGGCGATGGTGATAACTATCATGATGAATTCGTAATGGAGGACCCTTTTTCATTAGAGCTTCAGCTAGATACAATTATGAATTTATTAATTAAATAACCCCTCCGTTTGGACTATGGATCAGGGCGTTTCTGATTCGAAGAGGAGACACTCCAAAAGTGAGGTTATCCTTTACCACATAAGGCTTTGCGCTAGGAGCAAGTGCCATGTTCAACATCCGCCCCATAAAAATTCCATGTGCAGCATTTAAAAGAGAATTTAAACCTATGGATATTAATGACATTGACATCCATAGGTTTTTCTAAAATAATAGAATGTAATTGAATACTGGTACCTTTAATTCAGTCCAGAGAGGCTGACAAGGACAGCGGATTTTTATAATCACGCGAGAAGCAGGGCATATTCCGTCAAGGGATGCTCTGTGTCTTGGCGCGGGTTATGATGAACAAAAGAGGCTACTTGTCAGTTTAACTTGACAAGTAGCCTCTTTTGTTTCTGCTTTTTTGGTATCAGGACACTTTATACTGGGGGTATTCTGATGAGTAAACAAGATCAAGAGTTTTCGTGGCAAGCAGTGCCAAAAACGCAGAGAAATCATTTTGGGAAGACATTTTCCGTCATGTTGGCATTCACTTTCTTTTCGGCAAGCATGCTGGCAGGGGGGACGTTAGGTGTCAGCTTGACATTCATGGAGTTCATAGGAATCGTGCTTGCAGGTAATCTTGCACTAGGCATCTATACGGGAGCACTGGCACATATCGCTGCCAAAACAGGGCTTTCCACGCATTTGCTTGCAAAATATGCGTTCGGTGAAAAAGGGTCCTACCTTCCTTCTTTCCTGCTCGGCTTCACACAGGTCGGATGGTTCGGTGTCGGCGTGGCCATGTTCGCAGTACCCGTCGCCAGAGCGATGGATTGGAATGTGTACCTGTTGATCTTCGTATTTGGTCTCGCAATGACGGCATCAGCCATCTTCGGCATGAAGTCGCTCGTCATTCTGGGCTATGTAGCGGTTCCGGCCATTGCTATTCTTGGTGGTTACTCCGTGTTCGAAGGAGTAAACACGCTGGGAGGTCTGCAAGGGTTGCTTGATTACACACCGACTCAGTCGCTCACCACAGCAGCAGCTTTGACCATTTGTATAGGGTCATTCATTAGCGGCGGAACGCTGACGCCCGATTTTGCCCGGTTTGCCAAGACGTCCCGGCAGGCGGTTACTGCAACAGTCATTTCGTTCTTTCTGGGGAACTCACTTATGTTCCTATTCGGCGCAGTCGGCGCAATGGCTTATAATCTGGCAGATATCTCAGAGGTTATGTTCTTGCAAGGATTGCTCATTCCTGCAATCGTCGTTCTGGGGCTGAACATCTGGACGACCAACGATAACGCACTTTACGCTTCAGGGCTGGGCTTCGCAAATATCACAAAAATCTCTAAAAAGTTTTTCGTCATCGTTAACGGCATTGTGGGTACCGTATTTGCCATGTGGATGTACAACAATTTCGTCGGTTTCCTGAATGTGCTGGGCGCGGCGATACCTTCCATCGGGGCCATAATCATCGCAGACTATTTTATTGTGAAGCGTAGAAACTATAAACCATTTGCCGACATGACTTTCAAGAATGTAAACTGGATAGCGATGGTTGCTTGGGCAATAGGTGTGGCCTTTGCCCAGCTAGCCCCAGGAATAACACCACTAAACGCACTTATCGGAACAGCGGTTGTATACACCGCATTGATGCTGATCCTATCTACGAAAAAATCCAAAGAAATGGGGAATACAAATGATTATACAAAACGCAAAATTGCGGGGTAAAGAAGGTTTATGGAATATTGTTGTGAAAGATGGGAAGTTTGATCTTATCACGCAGTCCCTGGAATCAACTACGAATGAGGAAGTCATTGATGTGGGCGGCTCCCTTGTGCTGCCACCGTTCATTGAACCTCATATTCACTTGGATACAACGTTAACGGCAGGTGAGCCGGAATGGAATTTGAGCGGAACACTATTCGAAGGCATCCAGCGTTGGTCAGAGCGCAAAGCCTCCCTGACACATGATGACGTTAAAACACGTTCCAAAACTGCACTGAAATGGCAGATCGCGCAGGGTATCCAGCATGTACGAACACATGTAGACGTCACTGACCCAAGCTTGACTGCTGTTAAAGCAATGCTTGAAGTGAAAGAAGAAATGGCACCATTCATTGACATCCAGCTTGTCGCTTTTCCGCAGGAAGGTATTCACTCCTTCCCGAACGGCGTGGAATTATTAGAAGAGTCGTTGAAAATGGGTGTTGACGTTGTGGGTGGTATTCCACACTTCGAATTCACAAGAGAATATGGCGTCGATTCGATGAAAGTTGCGTTTGACCTCGCTGAAAAATACGACCGCCTGATCGACATCCATTGCGACGAAATCGATGACGAGCAATCCCGTTTCTTGGAAGTCGTAGCCAAAGAAGCCTACGAGCGCGGGCTTGGTTCCCGCACGACTGCAAGCCACACGACGGCGATGGGGTCATACAATGATGCATACACGTACAAACTGTTTAGATTACTGAAGATGGCTGACCTAAATTTCGTCTCCAATCCTCTGGTTAACATCCATCTGCAGGGACGCTTCGACACGTATCCGAAAAGAAGAGGATTAACTCGCGTCAAAGAACTGCTGGAAGCCGGACTTAATGTATGCTTCGGTCACGATGACATCTTTGATCCATGGTATCCGCTAGGCACAGGTAATATGCTTCAAGTACTGCACATGGGTATTCATGCTTCCCAGTTGCTCGGATACGATCAAATCGTAAATTCAATCGATCTTATTACGAAAAATAGCGCAAGAACGTTGAATATCGAGGATATGTATGGCATTGAAGAAGGTAAACCAGCCAACTTCATCGTTCTTGAAGCAGAGAACGAGTACGAGACCATTCGCAAACAGGCCGGAGTGCTTTATTCGTTCAGAGGCGGCCGCAAAATCGCGGAAACACAGCCGCGGAACACTTCGATCATTCTTGAGAACGGTTTGGAGAAAATTACTTTCAATAAATAATCGGATGAAGCATGCGCTGTATCAAGAAGAGCCTGCGTTTAAGTCAACAATCCCCTTATGTTAGACAGGTATATAAGAGATCACATGATCGTGAACTCTTCCTGCATCCATGGGGGGATTTTTTTTGATTCTTATGTTTGACCATTTTTCTATTCCAGGACATTCCGGAACAAAACGCTATCATTACTAAGACTTTTTTCATAGCTTATTTCCAAGATTCGACCTTGTTTTCACCCACAGTATAGGCCGAAAGTATAAATTTACAACACTTTACATAAATCTATGTTTTTCCTAATCCTTATGAGATAGCATATTAGACGAAAGCGGTGGACAACTATGGGGAAATCCGCCGATCTATATCTCGAGGAGGAAGGAAATAATGGAGAAGCATTCAGGTTGGAAAAAAAGGCTGCTAAATTGCATGCTGGTTGCATCTGTTGCCGTACCTCTGCATTTGTTCGCATTCGGAGCCGATACGGCGGTACACGCTGAGGGGGCAAGCGATCCCGCACCATTCATTGAAGCCAAAGTGGTTAACGAGCATGCAGGCCAGAAAATACTGTTCGACAATACCCACGCACAGACGGCCGGAGCGGCTGACTGGGTTATCGACGGTGCTTTTTCCGACTTTGGCAATGCGCTTGCGCAGGAAGGCTATTACGTCAAGGAGCTTCGTAAGACCACTCCAATTACGCTGGGCGATCTTTCCAGCTATGACGTCTACGTCGTAGCTGAATCAAATATTCCATATAAATCCAGCGAGCAGGCAGCAATGGCGGAATACGTGGAGAACGGCGGCAGTATCTTCTTCATTGGCGATCATTACAATGCGGACCGCAATAAGAACCGCTGGGACGGAAGCGAGGCATTCAACGGCTACCGCCGTGGAGCTTGGGATAATCCAGCTAAAGGCATGAGCGCCGAAGAGGCTGGCTCCGCGGCAATGCAAGGCGTAGTTAGCTCCGATTGGCTGGCAGAAGAATTCGGCGTCCGATTCCGCTTCAATGCCCTCGGTGATATTAACGCAAACAACATCGTGGCTCCCGCACAGGCCTTCGGTATTACATCAGGAGTATCAAGTGTAGCCATGCATGCCGGCTCCACGCTGGCAATCCTCGACCCGACCCGGGCGAAGGGTATCGTCTATCTGCCGAAAACCAACAATGCATGGGGCAACGCGGTGGACCAAGGCGTCTACAATGGCGGCGGCGTAGCGGAAGGTCCTTACGTGGCCGTAGCGAAAAAAGGCGCGGGCAAAGCCGCCTTTATTGGTGACTCCTCCCCGGTCGAAGATGCAACGCCGAAGTATTTGCGCGAGGATACCGGTGCCAAGAAAACGACTTACGACGGCTTCAAGGAGGCTGACGATGCTGAGCTTCTGGTAAACACCGTTAACTGGCTCGCCGAACAGGAGAGTTATACAAATTTCACCCAGGTAAGTGGGTTGACGTTGGATCAGCCAACGCAGCTGCTGCCGTTCGAAGAGCCGGCACTTTCCACCGAGCCGCAGCCAGAACCATGGGCCGCGCCGAATGCCGGCTACAAATGGTTTGACCGCACTACCTTCAAAGCGGGCTCCTACGGCGGACCGGCAGCTACTGCAAGTGCGGTGTACAATATGACGCACCAGACGGTGCTGCCGAACGCGCAGGATTTCCAGATTCGGGTAAGCGCAGATAATCTCCCTGCGAATACCAGCGTATCAGGCTTTCAATTGGGCATTTACCAGGTGAGCAGCGGCGCCCAGATCGCCAAGATCCAGAACAGTGACGGCACTTGGCCGAGTAGCTATGCTTACAGCGCCAACTTTAGCTTGACATCAGACCTGAACGGCCATGCCTATAAAGATTTGACCGTGCAGATTAAACCGGGCACCACGGCTGCATCCAACCTGCGGCTGCGCCTGAACGGAACGAACCTGAAGACTGAATCAGTAACGCTCGGTAACGTCCCAGCAGAGCCGCTACCAGACGAGGAAGATCCGATTCCGGCGACCGTCTCCATCGGCGAAGCCCGGACCAAGATCGTTGGGTCCTTGGTGACGGTTGAGGGTATCGTAACGACTGAGCCGGGTATTTTCGGTGGGCAAGCCCTTTACCTGCAAGATAAGACTGGTGGTCTTTATATCTTCCAGAGCCAAAGTGGCTTCCATGCCGGTGATACGGTTAAGGTAACAGCGTCCACGGCGCTGTATAATTCGGAGCTAGAATTGACCGAAGTTGTGAAGATCGAGAAAACCGGCACAGCGGAGCTTCCAGAGCCCGTTGTCGTGCCGGCGGTGAACGATGCCAATCAAGGTCAGCTGCTCAAGCTTAAAGACGTGAAAGTGACGAATATTATCACCGCCACTCCAAGCGGTTCCTTTGAATTTGACGCTATCGCCGAAGGCGGGACAAGCAATCACATCCGGGTGGATGTCCGGACGGGCATCACGAAGGACAGTTTCCCTTATGCGGAAGGACAGAAGCTCGATATTACAGGCGTAGCCGCGATCTTCAAAGAAGTATACCAACTCAAGCCTAGAAGTCTCGGAGATTTCAGCGTTGTGGAAGAAGAGGCAGCTCCGGTAACGACGGCAACGCTGTCGACGAATCCGAATGCTGCCGGCTGGTTGAACCAGCCCGCCGAAGTGACTCTGAAAGCCAACTCCGGTACAGCTAAGGTTTATTACTCGCTAAATGGCGGCGTGGAAGCTGTATACAGCACTCCGTTGTCCGTAAGTAAAGACGGACGAAATACGCTGACATACCATGCAGTTTCGGGTAAGGGCAAGATCGAAGAAACCAAGACACTGAGCCTTAATATCGACACGGTTTCACCGACAGCAGTGCTGACGGAGTCCGGTCATGCGGTCGGCGATGTGGAGGAGGAAGCCCAGCTTAGGTTTGTATTGGTTGCCGAAGATAACCTGTCCGGCGTAGCCTCCAAGCAGCTTCTGCTCGATGGACAACCCATTGCCGAAGAACAGACCCTGAATGCTGCGGAGCTGGGTGCCGGGTCCCATACTGTAAAATATGTAGTGATCGACGCCGCTGGCAACACTGCAGAAAAGAGCTACACATTCCAAATTACAGGTGGAGCCGCACTCGCAACTGACAAACCTGGACAACCAGTGTTGTCCTCGAACAGCGGCTACGGTTATGGACTCAGTGACGGCAACTTTACAGTCACCATGAACCTCTGGTGGGGCAATAATGCTACCAGCTACAAGCTTTATGAGAATGGCACGCTAATCGATTCCAAGTCGCTGAAGGATGTATCTCCGTCCGCCCAGACGGCAAGCACAGCGCTTCATGGTAAACCGAACGGCACTTATGTATACACAGTGGAGCTTACCAACAAATACGGAACAACGAAGAGCCAGCCGCTCACGGTGACGATCCGCGACGCCGCTCCGGGCAAGCCAGTCTTGGCCCATGACAACTGGGACGGAGACGGCTCTTATAAAGTAACAATGAATCTGTGGTGGGGCACTAACGCCACAGAGTACCGCCTTTATGAGAACGGGCAGCTGATCGACACACAAGCGCTAAACGCCAACACCCCTTCGGCGCAGATCGCTACGACTGACGTCACTGGCCGAGCTTCCGGCATATATGAATACCGAGCAGAGCTGGTCAATGCAGCGGGAGAGACCTTAAGTGATACTATTAAGGTAACTGTCAGCAATTAATAAGATGAGTTTCTAAATTTTACGCGTAATATACCAATATGCTGCAATGTTATAACACTTATAGAATCATACGATCAAAACAACCTAGGGTTCATACCTTAGGTTGTTTAGTTTTGATATCAATATATTTAGAGCTTGGACAAAAGAAAGGTGCTTATATCTTTCAGATGTAACGTTTTTTTTGGCTTGTTCATATTCCGTTCATATTGTCGTCACGAAGAGGACATCTTGCTTAGTTACACTTTGAATAAGTCGCCACAGCGGCTTTAAGATACAAGGACAAGGAAGGGAAGAGATGAACGTGGCAGAATTAGTAGAAATAAAAACCACTGGAACTAAAAACCACAAGAGACGAAAATTGTGGTTAAAAATATTCGGAGGTATTGTCGGGGCGCTCGTACTGTTTATGGGCATTGTTTTTATCGTTAATGTAATCTGCAACGGGGTCGAGAAAAAGAAAATAGAATCGTATGGTCAGTATGTCAATGTAGATGGCAAAAAGATGAATGTGTACATTCAAGGCAGCGGAGATCAAACTGTTGTATTGCTTCCGGGACAAGGAACCCCAACACCTGCACTTGATTTCAAATTGCTGATCGATGAAATTTCTCCCAATTATAAGGTCGTGGTGGTAGAGCCTTTCGGTTATGGATTGAGCGATGAAACCGAGAAAGAAAGAACAACGGAGAATATTGTAAGTGAGGTTCACGAAGCGCTGCAGCAACTGGAGATTAACCGTTATATTCTAATGGGACATTCGATCGCAGGACTTTACGGAGCAACCTATGTGAACACCTACCCGGATGAGGTTCTTGCTTTTGTCGGCATCGATAGCAGCGTTCCCAATCAACCCGGCATGGATGTCAAATTGCCTTTGAAATCCATGCAGTTTCTTCAAAAATCAGGTTTGATGAGATTGTTCCAAAAAGTGAGCGGAGATCCGTATAAATCGCTCGCATTTGATGAGCATACCAAAGAACAGATGCATTTGTTTTCGAATCAAGTCGGTGGCAATCCAACGCTGATGAATGAATTGAGCCATCTCGGTTCCAATTTCAAAAATGGAGAAAAACTCACAATGCCAAATGAGTTGCCGTTGCTTCTCTTCGTTCAATCGAATAATGAGCACAATAAACAGTGGATTCCGTTACATGAGGAGCAAGTCAAACAATCCGCACAGGGAAAAATGATCCCGATGGAAGGTTCTCATTACCTGCATCATACAAAATACAAAGAAATCGCCGAGGCATTCAAAGAGTACATGAAGCAAATCCAATTGTAGAGTTGATAATTAAACCGCGGTGCCGAAATTGGCTCCGTGGTTTCTTTGTTTTTCGCTTCGTCTGTACACTCAGCCCAGCCAATGTAGTTATCAACTTTATTCCTGAGACATTGGAGTATGGTACACTTCAAGACAAATCTTGGTCATTTCATCAATGGATTTTGCAAAGTCGGATTGTATCCATTTGAGAAGAACATTATAGAGGGCCCCCGCTTTAAAGTAAATTCGGTACACATTCTCATCGCTTTTGTCATGAGCAGTAGAGAGCATCATTTCATTCAAGCAATCCAGAATCACATCATCAAACTTCGCGCTTTGAAGTGCTTTGTAGATGTTACGCTGCTGATAAATAACTTCAAAAAGCACTTTGATAAATTTTTGAGGTTCTTTGGCTTTGCCTGTTAATTCATTGGTGTAAGGCAAAAGTTTTTGATTAATCTCGAAAATAAGCGAATCGACCAAATCCACCAGAATCTCTTGCTTGGAGGAATAGTTGTTGTAATAAGCCGTTCGAGAGACCCCTGCGCGCTTCACAATATCGGTGATGGTAATTTTGTTAAAAGGCTGTTCCTGGATCAAGAAGACCAAAGCCGTGCAAATGGCTTCTCTTGTCAAACGGTTGGTTTCTTTATTGGACTGATGCTGAGAGGTATTTGGGCTGTATAATTCATGATTTGGGATGACATTTCCCCTCCGTTTGTACATTCTAGTGTGCGTTTTATTGTTTTTCATGAGTCTTTTCAATATGCTAAAACCATAAGGCATTACAAATGTAATGTCAAAATAGGAGTTAGATAAAATGGGAGGGCATCATGTTAGAGAGCGTATATAGACGATTGTCAGCGGTGCTGCTATTGATCCTAGCACTCTGTGCTGCGGTATTTATTGGTAAAGAAACGGTAATCTCGATAGTGACCATTATCCTTTTGTTAGCTGAATTAGGCATCTCCCTTTTACTATTAAAGAAGCGTGAGAAGTTACAGTTAGTATTTATTAGTGCAATGGTGGCAGAAGGGTTATTCTTACTAACAAAAGAATTTTGGCTGCTTGCGCTTTCCATCCTACTGCTGATCGTAGCGGGTTCATGGAGAGGACTCTATGGGCAAACGGTGAGCAGAAGAGTCACTCCGTTTCTAGTGGTTCGAAAAGTGTTATTCAGCATTGCAGTTCTTACCGTTACTGCATTTTGGGGGATTGGAATCTATGCAAAACCTATTACAACGCCTGTGGAATTAGCAACTGATGCAGCTGTGACGATCGATGAACGTACATTGGATTCTGCAGCAGTGATGCTGAAGGATATTGAAGTGATGAATTCTTTTGGAAGCCGTACAACCGGTTCTGAGGGTCACAATCAATTTATTGTATGGCTGGAGCAGCAGGTAACGGATATGGGGCTGCAAGTCTATCGTGATCGCTATTCTTTTGACCGATGGGAAGAAAAGAGCAGTTCGTTAAGGATTGATCAGCAGCCCATTCATGTCTCTTCAGCTTTTCCCTACTCCGGGGAAACTGACGAAATAGGTGTAACAGGCGAACTGGTATATACGAAGCGTGGTGCATATGATCAGGCTAGCGGAAAAATTGCTGTCATTGAAATTGAAAATTTTAAAAAATTTCCTAGTGGAATCGTAATGAACATGCGGGATTCATCTCCAATCGAAAGCCGAATTGCCCCAAATGAAGGGGATCTAGTGCTCACTACGGCTTTAAAAGAAGCTAAATTGGAGCAAGCGAAAGAAATGGGTGTAAAAGCAGTTATTTTAGTCTGGAAAGGAGTATCCGATGAT
The DNA here is from genome assembly GCF_002264385.1 of Paenibacillus sp. VTT E-133280. NCBI lineage: Bacteria > Bacillati > Bacillota > Bacilli > Caryophanales > Paenibacillaceae > Paenibacillus > Paenibacillus sp. VTT E-133280. The sequence goes on along the minus strand of NZ_NFUX01000005.1, from coordinate 38,871 downwards.
AAGATAGAAAAGCAGTATGTACCTTTTACCACCGATTATGCTGGAATCCCTGCGATCTGGGTCAATGAAACGGAAGGGCAAAAGGTGATCAGCGCAGCTCATGAGCACAAAGAAGGTACGGTTATTTTAGAAGCGGAAATACAAAAAAATGCCCCAACAGAATCCTTTTATGTGAAAATTGACAGTAAAAATAAAGACGAAGCAATTATCGTAAATACCCATACAGATGGGATTAATGTGGTGGAAGAGAATGGCGCTGTGGGCATGCTGTCCATGATTCGTTACTTGCAGCAGGAGCAGCCGGAACGTACGATGATTTTCGCTTTTGTAACAGGGCATTTTAGATTACCGGAATTCAAAGGATCCTCTCAGGCGACTTCCACTTGGATGGAGGGGCGTCGTGAGCTCTGGGATGGCGCGAACGGCCATATGAAAGCTGTAGCTGGAATTACGGTTGAGCATTTAGGCAGCATGGAGTGGAAGGACGATGATACAGGTAAATATGGTCCAACTGGACAAATAAGTACAGAATATACCTATGCGGGCAATGAAATGATGGCAGCCATTTGGCTGAAGGCTATTGAAAAGACAGACGGCACACGGACTGTATTATTACGTGGACATAACAAGTTTGAGTTTGGAGAGAGTCAGCCCTTATTTGAAGCAGGGATACCCGTGATTGGCTTCATTCCAATGCCCGACTATCTGCTCGTAGATAGTGAAAACAGAGAGATGGACAAATTTGATGCAAAGCTTATGCATACGCAAATTGTATCGTTGCTGAAAGCGGTCAAGCTAGTGGACGCAACGCAGACGACTAAGCTTGGGAAGTCAGATGGGTATTCTTTCTTCTATGGTCGTACGAAATGATGGTGGTAATAGTGTTAGAAGAAAAGGAGAAAGAACTATATGTTAATCAAAAATGTTGAGGATATTAAATTACAAGAGTTTACAACTTGCTTTAACGAAGCCTTCTCCGATTATGTCATTCCATTTCAAGTTTCTGAGCAGAATTTAGCTGATAAATTTGCAGGTGCGGGTGTTAATTATCAGATGTCATTCGGTGCTTTTGATCAAGATAAGCAGGTTGCATTTGTTATGCATGGCATCGGTGAGCGTAACGGCGAAAGAACTGCCTTTAATACCGGTACCGGAGTCGTTCCTTTATATAGAGGAAAACGGCTGGTCGCACAAATTTATCGTCATGCTTTTCCCATCCTCAAAGAAGCTAATATTCAAAAATGTTTGCTTGAAGTGATCCAAACCAATGTTAAAGCTATAAAAGCGTATAGTGCTTTAGGATTTCAAATCCATAGAGAATTAGTTTGCTTCAAGGGTCGTATTAATGTAAACCTTCCGGTCGATCATAGACGTACATTCATTTCTATGGTTCGACTGGAAGAATTCGATTGGACATCGGTACATGCTTATTGGAATTTCGAACCTTCTTGGGAACAATCCGCTGAGGCAATTTTACGAAACCCGCATCTGTACGATGTGGTCACCATAATGGAAGACAACAAGATTTGTGGATACGCGGTAATAAAATCAGCCAATGGAGCTGTTCTACAGTTCGGCGTTTTGCGAGAAAAAAGAAATCAGGGATTGGGACGTTCCTTATTTCATTGGATTGGAGAGAGACATGCACTCATCACCGTCAATAATGTAGACAAAAGAGATATAAATTCTATACGTTTCCTTAAAGAAGTTGGTCTTGACGTATTTATAGAGCAATATGAGATGAAAAAAGATTTGTCATAACGAAGATGATATTCGCTTTAATTCAAAAACACTGATGAGTTGAGTCAGTGTTTTTTTGTTGCCAAAAAAGGGTATATATAAAGGATTGGAATGAGAAAATATCGTGTTTCTCTAACATCGAAATACGAGAATACTTGTAGCATCACATATAAGCTAATGAATCAATAGCTCCTTCGGATGCTTTTTGTGTTATTCACCGAGTTGTTAAAAAGATTTGTCCCTTTCTTGAACGTTTAGAGATGAAGAGGTCTCAGTGATTGAATTACTAAAAATTTAAGATATGATAATTTTAATCATTAGGCCACTATATTAATCGGATTGCTTCAGTATCAGGTAAATAGGTCTCGCCATCTCTTGCTTTGTGAAATTTTTCTCTTTTTACATAGCAAAGAACGAGGAACGTCATACTAAAACGAACAGGCAACGATGTCTCTGAGCTTTGTTTAATCTGATATTGAATGCAGCCTACAGTTAGCTGGCCTAATCATAAGCATCAAATGACGAAAAATGAACAGAGTTTGAAGGGAGCAGTAAAGAATGGAAATTGATACGGTGCTATGGAGCAGGCTGGTTACAGGCTTGACTCTTGGGTTCCACGTTATTTTTGCAACGATTGGCGTTGGTATACCGCTAATGATCGCTATAGCAGAGTTCATAGGAATCCGAAAGAAGGACCCCCATTATACCCTTATGGCAAAAAGATGGTCTCGAGGATTTGTCATTTCTGTAGCGGTTGGTGTCGTGACCGGTACAGCGATTTCACTACAACTGGCCCTGGTATGGCCGAATTTTATGAAACTGGCGGGGAATGTTATTGCACTTCCGTTATTCATGGAAGTGTTCGCTTTCTTTTTTGAAGCCATCTTCCTAGGCATTTATTTGTATACGTGGGATCGGTTCAAAAATCCGTATATCCATTGGCTGCTGACGATTCCGATTGTCGCCGGTGCAGGGATGTCTGCCGTTTTTATTACGACGGTGAACGGATTCATGAACCAGCCTGGAGGCTTTGTCATGGAAGCAGGCCAATTCACAGCGATTGACCCAGTGCAAGCGATGCTGAATACAGCGACGTTCTCCAAGGTGTTCCATGTATTAAGCTCGGCCTATTTAACAGGAGCTGCCCTATTAGCCGGAATTGCAGCCTTTGCAATGCTGAGAAAAGGGGTATCCGCATACCACAAAAAATCCTTGAATCTCATGATGGCGGTTGTTTTGCTGTTCGGCTTGCTAAACACATTAGCTGGAGATGTGTCCGCCAAGTTTTTGGCCGAACATCAGCCGGAGAAGCTTGCAGCGGCAGAATGGCATTTTGAGACGGGTAGCGGTGTGGATTTGGTTCTAATGGGATGGCTGAATGCAGAGCATGAAGTTCTAGGGGCTCTTCATCTGCCGAAGGTGCTCAGCTTCCTGGCCTTTGGAGACTTTAACGCAGAGGTAACGGGACTGGAGGAATTCCCCAAAGATGAATGGCCGCCGCTTCTCGTTCATTACCTGTTTGATTTAATGGCCGGAATTGGATTTGCCTTACTCGCGATAGCGGTCCTGTATTTCCTGTTTGTGTTCTGGAAAAAACGTAATGCGCTTAACAAGTGGATGCTAAGCATCCTCGCACTGATCGCGCCGCTCGCTTTTCTGGCTGTTGAGCTGGGCTGGTTTTATGCAGAAGTTGGGCGACAGCCTTGGATTATCCGTGGATATATGCGTGTAGAGGAAGCAGCCACGACTTCTCCGAATGTAAGAATTATTTTCTTCGGCTTATTGCTCCTGTACATCGTACTCGGCAGTATGTGTGTAATCGTGCTAAGACGCTTGTTCAACAATAATCCGGCAGAAGTTGAGCTGGAGAAATATATGAAGGATCATCCTGATCAATCTACTACAGAAAAGGGGGGCACTGCATGATGAGTTACGAATTGATTGGCATCTCGGTGCTCTGGCTGTTCTTGTACGGCTATTTAATTATAGCTTCTATTGATTTCGGAGCGGGCTTCTTCGCCTTTTATGCACGTTTGACGAAGCAGGATCATTTGATTAATCGTCTGATTTCCCGTTATTTATCACCCGTTTGGGAGATTACAAATGTATTTTTTATCTTTTTCTACATTGGCATTGTCGGATTTTTTCCAGACACAGCCTATTATTATGGCTCCGCGTTGCTTGTTCCGGGAACCATTGCAGTAATTCTTCTTGCGATTCGCGGTTCGTTCTATGCATTTGAAAATTACGGCTCCAAGAAAAACATTGTGTATCTTTTTTTATACGGAGCTACAGGTTTACTTATTCCCGCTTCGTTGTCAGTGGCGCTAACCTTATCTGAAGGCGGCTTTATCGTGAAGCAGGGGGAGACGGTTTCTCTGGATTACTGGGAGCTGTTTACCAATCCGTTATCGTGGAGCATCGTTGGACTGGCAATCGTGTCCGTTTTGTTCATAAGCGGCTCCTTTCTGACATTTTACGCATCTCGGGCAGAGGATCATTCTGCGTTGAAGCTGATGCGTAACTACGCCCTGTTTTGGAGTACACCGACAATAATTCTTGCACTGACAGCATTTATTTATTTGGGTCAACACAATGAGCGGCATTTTCAAAATATGATGGATTTATGGTGGCTGCTGGGACTTTCCGTTGCTTTCTTCATGATCGCGATGTGGCTGTTATATAACGGGCGCCGTTACGGATTAGCTTTTATATGCATCATGTTGCAATTTTTCTGTGCCTTTTTCGCATATGGAATTGGGCAATACCCTTATATTCTTGATCCGTTCATCACGATTCAGAGCAGTGCAACTTCGCCAGCAATGGGCTTAGCGTTAGTTATTGTGTTTATCGGTGGTCTATGTCTGTTGATCCCATCCCTTATTCTGGTCTTCAAACTCTTCCTGTTTGATGCGGATTATGTAAAAGGGAAAAAATAAAGCTGATTGATCTATTACGGCGTGTTTGAGGTTTCTCTACAAGCCTGTATATAAAGGAAGTGTGATCTGTGAAGAGGAAATCCAGTCTGATTTCTCAACAAATGTCTTTACAAAGGAAAAATATGGCCCTCCTAGCGGTTATTTCACTCGCGCTTGGCGTAGCTATTGTGAGTCAGGCTGGATTGCTTGCTGAAGCAGTCCAGCGGATTTTTGTGGAGAGGGCTTCGTTCTCATCGGTTATCCTGTTACTCGGCATACTTCTGGCAGTTATGGCTGTACGCACACTGTTGTCGTATGGAAACGGTATAGTCGGCTTGCAAATGGCTGCTACTGCCAAAACAAATATGCGCGCAGCCGTATTGCAAAACTTGACCCATGCTTCCATGCCCGAAACTCTTAGTGGACAGACGGGAGGGAAGGTCAGCATTGCTCTGGATGCTGTGGATGAGGCTGATAGTTATTTCAGTCAGTACATGCCACGTATGATGGAAGCAGCTATCATCCCGATTCTGATTTTGGTCGTTACATTTACTCAACATGCCAACACAGGTTTCATTCTCTTGTTTACAGCTCCGTTTATCCCGCTGTTCATGATTTTGGTAGGGCTGAAAACAAAGAACAAATCCGAAGAAAAATATGCGCAACTGGCTGAGTTTTCAGGGACATTTCTGGATTCTCTTCAAGGGCTGATGACGTTGAAAATATTTGGACGGGCTAACCGTCAGCAGCAGGAGATTGAACGCAGCAGTCTGGGTTATCGGGATGCTACGATGGGAATTTTGAAGATTGCATTTACGAATACCTTCATGCTGGAATCGATCGTGATGTTAAGCATCGGCATTGTCGCTCTCGAACTGGCCATTCAGTTGCTCGTTTTCAAATCTATGACCTTCCACACCGCCTTTCTTGTTTTGTTGCTCGTTCCCGAATTTTACAACCTGTTAAAAAATACAGGAACAGCCTTTCACAGCGGCCGAACAAGTATGGGAGCGGTTCGTAAGGTGGAACAGATGCTTGTGGAGACGGCAGGGGTGAGCAGGGAGGCGAATGGCAATGAAGAGGTAGAAACATCCAATGAAATCGACGAGATCGACAATGACAACCTTTCAATGCCGCCATCCATAGAAATTGACCATCTACGGTTTCAGTATGCTCCAGATTCATTCGAGCTTAAGACGGGTCTGATCCAGCTTAGTCCAGGAGAACACATCGCCATCGTTGGCAAAAGCGGTTCCGGCAAAACGACTTTGCTTCATCTTATTGCCGGTTTGCTGAAACCAGAATCTGGAACGCTTCTGGTAAATGGAAACCCACTTTCGCAATACGATGAGGCCGTATGGTTCGAACATGTTAGCTACATTACGCAGCATCCGTATATTTTTGCAGGCACATTTTCTGAAAATATTGCGATTGGTGCTGGCGGAAACATCTCCAGAGCTGAAATGGAGCGGGCGGGAGAGGAAGCTGGCCTTAATGCGCTTACAGGCCAATTGGAGCATGGATTGGATACCTTTGTGGGTGAAGGAGGCCGGGGACTGTCTGGCGGGGAGAAGCAACGGCTTGCCTTGGCACGCGCTTTTTTGAAGCGACCTGCTGTCATTCTGTTTGACGAACCCACAGTTGGGCTGGATTTGCATACCGAGCAGGTACTGCAACGCTCCATTGCCAAACTGGCAAAAACGGCTACGATGATTACGGTGGCTCACCGATTATATACGATTCAACAAGCCGACAAGATTTTGTTTATGGACAATGGAGTATTGGTGGACTCCGGACGACATGACGAGCTCATGAAGCGCCTGCCCGAGTATGCCGAGATGGTTAATATAGAGCGGAAAGGGAGGGTATCATCATGAATGAGTTGGCTGTTCTATCAAAGGCGATGTTTCAGGAGCGCAAGGATATCGTTCTTTCGATTTTGTGTGGATTTATCGCCGGAATTGCCGGAGTGGCACTCTTTTCAGCGAGCGGGTATCTGATCTCGCAAACAGTGTTTGCGCCGCCGCTTTATACTTTGATTGTACTCACCTCGATGGTCAAACTGCTCGGTCTGCTTCGGGCGGCGAGTCGTTATGGAGAACGCTTGTATTCTCACCGAGCGACATTCTCCATGCTTAGCCGTTTACGTACATCCTTTTTTGCCAAGCTTATTCCTTTAACGCCTGGTATATTGAACAAAAATCGAAGCGGGGATCTGCTTGCGCGGATCGTTGGAGATGTGGAAAGTTTGCAAAATTATTTTTTGCGAGTCGCTTATCCTCCGATCATGGTCGTCATGGTATTTTTGGCTACGGTGCTGTTTACTTCTACCTTTTCGATCTGGATTGCCGTTTTATTTGTACTAGGTATGCTGATAACGGCATTCGTTGTACCGGGAATTGTGTTACTCGGGCAGCGGAGAATACATGGACGCGTTCGTGAGCAGAGGGCGCAGCTGTCCACGGAAGTTACCGAAGTGTTGTACGGTTTCCGGGATTTGAAAGTATACGGTCAATTGGCACAGCGGGAGGAGCATCTTCAGCATGCTTCCGCTGTATTGGCAGCTGAACAGCAACGAGCTTCCGGGCACTTGCTGCGCGGGCAATCGATGCACACTTTTGTTACGTTTCTCGTTTCCTGGGGAGTGCTGACGCTTGGCGCCTATTTAATTATGGAAGGTGCGCTTGCAGGCGTATTTCTTGCCATGCTGGTCATGGCATCACAAACCGTATTTGAAGAAGCGACAGCTATGGCCACATTACCCGCGTATAAAGAGGATAGCGAACACGCAGCCAACCGACTGACGGAAACAGTTCAGACCTTTGATGAGCAGTTCTCGCAGCCAAGTGGCACAATGTCTGTTAATCATGCTGTTACGATGGAACTATCCGATGTTACGTTTCAATATGAAGGGGAGTGGAGACCGGCACTCAGGGATATCTCTCTGCACATTTTACCGGGCTCCAAAACGGCGATTGTCGGGCCGAGTGGGTCAGGAAAATCAACGATTATCGAATTACTGCTCAAGCTGCGAACACCAACGGCTGGCGATATCCGTTTAAACGACATTTCGGTAAAGGAACTGGATGAGTCGAGCATTTGGCAGACGGCTAATGTGGTGTTGCAGCAAAGCCATTTCTTCAGGGGCACGATTCGGGACAATCTGCTGCTGAATGGAGAAGAACATACGGACGAACAATTGTCTGATGTGCTGGCTAAAGTGCAGCTGCCCAATACATCGTTGACCGATAGTGTGTATGAAAAAGGGGAGAATCTCTCAGACGGCGAGAAGCAGCGACTGGCTCTGGCGCGAGCGATGCTCCGCAAAGGACGCGTATGGCTTCTGGACGAACCAACTTCATCGCTGGATTATGTGACAGAGCAACAGGTTTTGAAGCATCTCTTCGCACAAGCAGCTAATGACACGCTTCTCCTGATTTGTCATCGGCTTACCGGATTGGAAGAGATGGACCGAATTGTGGTCATGGACCAAGGTAAGGTAGTCGAAACGGGTTCCTATTCGGAGTTGATGGAGCAAAAAGGCTATTTTTATGAAATGAAAAAAATCGAACAGCAAATGATCGGAGAAGTTGACGTATGTTGATTTAGTGACCTCAACTCCCCAAACTCCAGCTCCTTTAACTAGATTACTTAAAGGAGGATTCCCCTTTTGGCATGATACGTAGGGCTTTTATTTTTAATGTTTTCCTATAGGATCCATTATTGAAATCCATGCAGGGAGCGTTTTTTTATTTTATCGCCTAAAATGGAAAAGTACTTGGTTGGTTATCCGCAAAGATAAAACTAAATAAATAGCTTCGGTGCGTAGATTATGCTAAACGACACGATAGCACAATAATACACTTAACAACAAATTTTTCTTATATCCTTTCAGGAGAGTGCTACTAGTAAGTCATAAGTCCTTCTCCATTTTTTATCATAATCGTTTCTAAGCACCGATTTTAATTCCGTGGAACAATTCAAAAGAACGGCCGCTGTTCGCATCGTTTGCGACAGGGCCGTTCTTTTGTTTTTCGTAGGTTAGCTTTAAATTGCTATTCTTGCCAAACACTCATAGGGTCCCATGGCTTGATCTGATTGTCATATTTTCCAGCCAAAAAAGCTTTCATGTCTTCCAGCTTAGCAGGCACCTCGTTCCAAATTGGAAGGGGGGGTAACCCTCGTTTGCTTTTCAATAAGATATCCACTGTAACATATAAGCGTTCTGGCTGAATCCAATGAAGGAAGCGGGAAATATCCATTTGCTTGGTCAGGGACAAGGAATCAATTTCATCATTGTAATGCTTGTTGAACTCGCTGATCAGGTTCAGGAGGTAATCTCTCTGCTCCTTCACGAAGTCCAAGCCGCAAATGGCGCCATGTCCTGGAACAACGATTTCGGGTTTAATTTCATCAATAATGCGATCAAGCACTTTAACCCAATTGAGGGTTCCCTCTTCGCTGTATGCCGTACAACCGTTAAACACGACATCGCCGGCGAACAGCACTTTTTCTTTTGGCATCCACAACAGCAAATCACTGTCAGAGTGGGCTGGAGCTACATTGTAAATCATAACTTCCGTATCGCCAAGACGGATGTTGATATCGTCCTTTATCTCAATATTCGGGAGTGCCCATTCTACGCCCTCCAGGTCGAATCCTTCAAATTCCGCTGCAAAAAACCGCTCACCCGGAGTCGATTCCGTAGAATCCTTTCCTCTTCTGATGACGCTGTCCATCCAGGCGATATTTTCGGTGAGACGCTCTCTGGAGGCTTCCTTGTGCATAATAATACAAGCATCTTCAAACGCTTTGTTTCCCCAAGCATGGTCACTGTTATAGTGCGAGTTCACCACATATGCGGGAGAGCCGCCGTTGCTTACTTCCATAAAAGTCTCCCGCATTTCCCGCGCATGGAACAAATCGAAGAACGTGTCATACACCAGTCCTTCACCCTTATTGATGAAGCCGGCATTGGCCCAACTAATCCCGCGATACGGCGAAATACCGGCAAAGACGCTATCTGCGACTTCAATAAATTTAACGCGAGGTTTTTGGATAATACGTCCATACTTCATGAAAATTCTCCTTTTTCGTATGTTTTTGGGGTAAGGCATACTGACTATGGCTTTATTATAGAGAATGGAAAACAGAAATGCAAGCAAGTACTTGCATGCATTTATTCCATGCGATAAGATAGTAACAGAACAACATCACACTAGATGGAGGCGAGCAACATGAAGCTAGTAACCTTTCGAACCAAGACATCCCAGGAACCTTTGTTTGGGCTTGTAATTAACGAGAAATTTGTCGTGTCTTTTGCCGCAATCATGAAAAAGCAGGGAACATTCGTTGACAGTCTTGAAAGTATGGACCGCTATCTTCATTATTTGCCGGCAAGTTTTGATGCCGCTAAGGAATTGATGCAATATGCTGTCGAACAGTCGCATCAATTCAATGAAAATGAATTCTGCCCGATTGTAGCGGTAAAACTGCTGCCGCCAGTTCCGAATCCGGCTGCGCTTATCGACTTCGGGCTGACGCCAAGACATCTGAGAAATGCTGGCGTAAATCTGCTGCAAAGAGAATATACAGGGCCAGAAAGAGAAGAGCTCAAACAAAAAATTGCTGAAAAATACCAGCAAGATTCGAATAAAGTAACTTTCAGTTATTACAAATGTAACCATAATGCATTAATTGGCGATGGGGATACGATTCATTGGCCTTCTTACTCTTCCTACCTGGATATCGAGCCAGAGCTGGCCTTTGTTACAGGAATGGAGAACTGCATTGCAGGTTATGTTATTTTTAACGACAGTACTGTCCGCGATGTGCAATGGCCGGATTTCCTGGCGCTGACCGGACCGACGCGCTGCAAAGATTTTGATCACAGCAAAGGAATAGGACCATTTCTGGTTACGCCGGATGAAATCGACAATCCGATGGGACTGGATGTGAATGTATATATCGGGGAAAGACTGCACTGGAAGGGTAGCACATCTGAGTATTCTGCACACCCTACAAAAGTGATGGAGGAGGTTCTCAAAGTTTTCACGCCGCTCCCGGGCACGATTATTGGAATGGGGACGATACCGGATTGCTGTGCAATCGAGACCGAACAATGGTTGTTGCCCTCTGACCGAATCCAGATTACATTTGATAAATTAGGTACGCTCACGCAATTGGTGCCCGATCATATCAAGATTACGGAACCAAGCCGCTGGGAAAAAAGAAGCGATTTGCTTTAAATAAACATTTATGAAAATGATGACCCCGATCCTGCTGCATGTGCAATACTTGTAGTAGAATGGGTTTAACATATGTTAAAGGAGAAGTACAATGCAAACTTCAGACAGAATTATTGAAGCCGCGACACGTCTCATCAAAAAGAATGGCTATCGGGGAGTAAGCACCAAAGCCATTGCAATGGAAGCTAAAGTTAATGAATCTACGATTTTCCGGCAATTTGGAAACAAGCAAGGCATATTGGAAGCCATCATTGAAAGACATTCGGATATCCCGCAGTTTGAGAAGCTGTTAAAAGAGGAAGCGACCGATAACCCGGAAGTCGATCTGCTGAATGTAAGTCAGCAGTACCGTTTATTTTTCCATAAAAATGCGGACATCATTTTAATTGGCATCCGCGACAAAGGAATGCTTCCCGAATTAGACAGAGTGCTGGCCGATCCGCCAGCGAAGCTTCACTCCTTGCTGGTTGAATATTTTGAACGCTTGCAGAAGAAAAAAGTTATAGCCAGACAGAATGAGCGTCTTGTCGCAATGTCTTTTCTCTCGATGTGCTACGGATTTCAGATGAGCGAGCTGATTCACCGGCAATATCAATCCCAATTTGTCACCGAGGAAGAGTTCTACAAGCATAGTGTCTCATTGTTTGTTAAAGGAATTTTGGCTCAGTCATAAGCATTATTAAATTATTTAATGAGAAGTCAACACTTAAGTCAACGGGCTGATTCTGGAAACACGGTGTTTCTATCCATTCATCTAATGGAAGAGCTTGCAGCAACAGTTGATGATGTGGTGATTATTAAGCATGGAACAATCGTTGCAGATGGAACATTGGAAGAAGTAAAAGGTAACCATTCCACGCTGGAGGATGCCTATTTTGCCCTGATAAATGAGAATACAGGTGTTGTTGTATGAGAGCATTCAAGGCGGAACTATCAAAATTGTTCTCCCTGCCGGGCATTTGGCTTGCCTCTTTCATTGGAGCATTTGCCCCAGCGGTCATTGCTGCCTTGGACAGTACCGCACAAAAAGAGGAGATTATTGCTGGTGTTAGCACAAGGCTAGCGGAAGTTGGCTATATTGGATTAGTTTATGGTGTGCAAGGTGTCATTCTTCTTGGCGTGCTTGCTGTTAGTAGTGAGTATATGACAGAGAGCAGTGAATCGGGTGGAGGACAACAGATTATAACAAGTTTAACTGTTGTTTCATCCCGACTTCATTTTTTGCTGGCAAAAGCAGGGGCTGTGACAGTGATTAGTATACTGCTGTGTATTGTTGCTATTATGACAACTGTGTCAGCAACCCATCTTATTCTTGGTGAATATACCCCTGCATTGGAATGGTCTAAACTTATCGGTGCAGTTTGTTACTGGACATTTACTGCTCTTTTAGCATTTGGGATTACTATACTTACTAAGAATGGCATTATCCCGCTTACTGTACTCTTGATAAATTCATCACTTGTGTCATTTAGTTTCCTGCTTTCTAAGATTACAAAGTTAGCGTTTTACTTACCAGATATAGCTGGCGCTGATATGTTTATGAGCCTCGGATTTAACACCCCATTCACAGGCGGTTTAATCATGTCTATTTGGGTAGCTGTTCTTTTCATAGTTGCAGCTATTGTATTCCATAGGAGGGACGTTGCAGCATGAGTGTTTCATCTAGTAGAAAAATAACACAAATACTTGGTGCTGAACTGGAAAAACTAGTTACCTTACCATCGATATGGCTCACGCTTATGGGGTCGTTCATTATTAATTTAGTTGTAGCTGCAGCTTTTACTTCTGTTGGTCAACAAGGGGCAGCAGGAACGCAAAGTATACTGAATATAGGACTTGCTTCTATGGGATATCTTCAAGCGGGGTTTATTATTCTTGGTATTTTAGCTACTTGTTCAGAGTATACTGGCGGGCAGATTAGAACTACTTTAACTACGATACCTTGGCGCGGGCTTCAATTATGCACGAAGCATTTTGCGTTGGCAATCATCACTATTCCCGTGGCGTTTATTATTGCTGGATCAGGTGTACTATATACTTTTATTAGGATGGAAGATACAGCAGAAGTGATTACAATAGACACTATGATAACAACATTAACAGGTGCAACAGGCTATCTAACATTAACTACACTTCTCAGTGCAGCTATAGGTGCTTTATTAAGGCGAACCACGCCTGCTTTAGTGTTACTGCTTGGTTATTATTTCATTGTAAGTCCACTGCTGAGAAATTTTCTGCCTGGTATTACAAATTATTTTCCGGATATGGCAGGGTATTATATGTATATGCCGCGCTCCTCTGAGGAGATAAATGTCCTTACATCTATGCAAGGGACAGGTATTTCAATGTTATGGACATTGATCTTTATTACAGTTGCTATTGTATTTTACCGTAAACGGGATGCCTAATTTCAGGTTTCATTATAAGGTTGTAAATTCTCTTATGGATTGATTTCGAGCTACAGCTGTTACTATCATAAATTTATGATCATCTATAATTGCATTTAAACGTTAATATCTAATGGCTTCGTCCTTTGTTTTCAGAGGACGAAGCCATTTGTGTTTTTTGGTGTTATAGCGAACAGTTCGCTATGGTCCTTCTTGTGGAAATTGATCCCCTAGCACACGCATAATTGCGAACTAGGACAATTTTTATAAGTCAAATTTGTTCAAATCCAGTCTAAATAAGCGCTTACATTAGGGGGCGGCTAAACTTACAATGATGTCTAAGCATTAAATTTGGGAACTTCTCCTACAACGGCGACGAATTATGCTGTCATAGGCTTTCTTGCAAAGCTAGATTGAATATTGGAAAAGGAGGCGTCATGGGGATTAAAAGACGAAAACCAACAGTGATTATCTTATTTATCGCTCTGATTGTTCTTATTTTACTCGTGTTGAGCTTAACTAACAAAAAAGCGGGACTGCCTGAAAATTTGATATTCACAGTAGGCGGATACGCCGTAACAGAAGAAGAATTTCAATTTTATGTCAAAGAGCAAAGATCTATAACGACAGACTATTTCTTCAAAACTTATGGGGCCCAAGTAGATGAGGGCTTCTGGACACGTCAATACGGTGAAAATCATGAAACCCCATCTGAATACGCCAAAAAATCTGCGATGTCTGCATTGCTAAAGACCAAACAGGAGCAATTAATTGCAGATGAGCGGGGGATCGCCCCATACAAAAGCTTCGATGAGCTAAAATCCGACATGGAAGATGAAAATGTTAAGCGAACAAAGATGGATGATTCAGGAGGGACTTACTATGGGTTGCCTCAGTTTGACTTATATCAATACATGCAATATTTAAGTGGCGCCCGTTGGCCGGATTTGGTAGAAACCCAGCTTAAAAAAACGAAAATGAGCGAATCCGAGTTGCAAGTTGAGTATGCTTCAAAAAGTGCGGAATATGTTCGTGTTGCTGATGAATTAACGGCCACGTTAGCGATAGCGGGGCAGGCTAAGGAAGAGAAAGTGCTAAATCGTTTGGACATATCTAAAGAAGATACCGAATCTCTTAAGTTCTGGGAGTCATTAGCTGCTGCTTCTGTAGGCGAGACAGTAATCGGTAAATATATGGGTGAAGATGTCATTGCCACATTAATCACAAAACCGGAAATCTCCAAGCTTAAACTGGAAGAAGTGAAGGATTCCATTCTATACGGATGGGCGGAATCTGACTTACGAGCGTTAATTGCAAATACCAATAAGTTGAAGATCGTGTATAACGCTAATCAATTCAGTGAATTAGTAGTGAACTAGAATAGTTATGTTTTTAAGTTTATAAGAATCTATGTCTATTGAGACTTCTATAGATGAAGATTTTTTATAAAGTATTCATTTATTAATTTCAAAGGGAGGAAGTGTTTGGATGATACGATCAAAATGGATGCAAAAAGCTTTGTCGATGATTACGGCAACTTCGTTGGTATTCCCTGGTCTGTTCGGCTTGGCGCCTTCATCTGAAGTGTCAGCTGCGGGAGGGGGCGAATCTTTTGACTCTGTTGTACTAGAATTGACACAAGCGGCAGGTCAGGCGGGCAGGGTGAATCTTACCTATAAAGGTTCGCCTTTAAGCAGTCTGGTGAAAGGACCGGTTATTGACGAGGTTAATTACGATTCCAGTAATACAAATCTTTTAACAGTTAATAATCAGGGGAACATTACTTTAGCTAGCGGTTATACCTTTGCGTCACAAGGCGCTCCGGGCATCCCGGTGACAATCACGGCCGCGGCGAGTTATTACCATGACTCCGATGTGTTGTTCATGGAGGACTTCGAGAACAACAATGGTCCGATGACATCAACGGGCAAATTAGGCTCGTCATACACGCTGTCCGATGCTCAGTCCCGTTCTGGATTGAAAGCGATTACACCTTCGAATGATACGAATAATGAAAATGTAGCCCAAGACGTGGCATTGCCGGCAGGCAGCAATTACAAGATGACGGCATGGTATTTTGACCCGTATCCTGATGAGGAGAAGACAGCGACGGATAGAACTCAATTTGCTATTGTAGATGGCAAAAATGCCACCTTTGCCGGGACATTCTATCAAAGCTCAGAGGCTGATGTTATTCATAACCCGACTAGATATACTTGGGCATATGCACCATCATCAGCGGGTACAGCAGGCAACCGTTGGAAAGATAGCGGGGCTTTACGTTCCACAGGCTGGCATAAATTCGAGTGGCTCATTACACCGAATGGTGCGACTTTACAAATAGACGGAACATTAATATCCGATTCAGCGCAAAGTAATATTTACAAAGCTATGAAGAGCGGTACAACCATTCAGCCTAAAATAGCTGGAGGATGGAACAACCAGTCAGGCAACAAAGCTTATATTAAAAATAAACATCTAATCGACGATTTTTATGTTGTTAAAGATGTGGCTACAGCAACAGAAACCAGAACATTAACATTGAATTTGGTACCACCCGGTGGATTGCCAAATTTAGAAATAATCACTCAGCCAAAAGCGGCAAAAGTGAAACAAGGTGAGACAGCAACATTTAGCGTTGCGGCATCAGCCGCTGCTTCAGCCTATCAGTGGTATGTATCTAATGACGAGACTGGCTTGAACGGGACAAAAGTCAGCGGAGCTGTTAAGGCGCTATTAACGCTTCCCAATGTGGACTCAGCTTCACAACAAGGCAATTTCTATTATTGCGAAGTGTCCTCGGCAGAGGGAGTTATGGTGAAATCCAATGCTGTACCGTTATTGATAACCACCAATACACAGGTGAATGCGCCAATTAACCCGATGCTTGACTCAGATACGGGCATTTATAGTGGTGCTTCCAATTACGGAGATACCCTTGTAACACTGTTCAAAGACGGTGGACCTGTTGGTTATTATTTATCGAAAAATGGGGGACCCGACCAGCCTAACAATCATGAAAGGCATCATGTTCTGCCCTATGCTAGGGCACTGGGAGTGGGCAACTACACTGTTACAGCCATTGTCATTAATAATGTGGGAGACATCAGTGAAGAAGTTGCAGCATCCGGAATATTAAAGATCGAGAAATTACCTGTACCGGTAAATGTCAGATGGAACGGCACATACGCTACATGGGACCGTGTCGCTAACGCAGCTGCCTATTCGGTTCAACTCTTCAGGAATGGAGTGGGTAATGGAAGCCCGATTGCAGCAACAACCAGTGATGTGGCTTTGTCCCCGACTTTAAATGATACATTTAAAGTAACAGCAAACGGCAACGCAACATCACGATTCTTAGACTCTGCTGAATCAGGGGAGAGCACCCGATATTCAGCTAACATTGCGTTAATTCGCCAGAACGATACTCTGCGTGCAGGAGATAAAACGCGGTTAATCGTTGACACTGCTGATGTGTTCGTTGCTGATAACATCAGCTTCAGCCCAGCGGATCAAGACAAGGATAAGATTGAAGTGGATGATGCCGGATTCGTGACGGTTAAGAAAGGTTATGTTCCGACAGGGAACGAAGAGGTCACTGTTCAAGTGAGCGTTGATTACTTCAATAAGGCTGAAACTATGTTTTACGATGGGTTTGAAGGGGAGAAGAAATTTTCAAATGGTGCGAACGGATATGTTCACAGCGATGTGATGTCCCGTACCGGAGGAAAGGCCGCGACATCAAGCGGCGCCGGTCAGGTGGCTACTGTTCCAGGTACCTATAATTACGCCCCTGCAACCGGTAAGACAACAATCGTTACTGCTTGGTACTATGATGATGGCAGAGCGGGTTCCAATGACCATGCTGTCTTTGGCTTAACCCCATCGTCCAATGAACATATCGCCATCAATTATGGCAATGGAGATGGTGATTGGGCGGAAAATCTGACCCATTACGCAGTCAGACCCGGTTCATCCGGAAGATTCTATCCTGTAGATGTCAAGCGAAGCGAAGGCTGGCATAAATTCCAATGGTTCGTTACATCAACGGGAACGACCTATAAAATCGATGGACAAGACCTTCAAAGGCAATCAACAGATGGTGGCAATTTTGATACCCAAGTTAAGAATAATATTTCCAAGATCGATGCATTGCAGCTTGCTACAAACTGGGGCAACAAGGCTGGAACGGTTAAGGATATACAGAACAAACATTTTATCGATGACGTATATGTTATCGATAGTGGAAAAACAGCCCAAACCGGGACAGCTTCTATTACGCTAAAGCTGTTGCCTAAAGAGTATAGTCACTTGGAAGACAGCACATATGTTATGGGTCTGGATGACTATAATATCACCGTAAATCCTGATTTGGCGGATCTAGCTGGAGTGGAAATCGGCACTGTAACTTTACTCCGGGATGTGGATTATACGGTTAGCGGTAATGTATTGAAGATTAACAAAGAATCATTCGCAAGAAATAATATCGTACCGGGAAAATATACGGTTAGACTTAATCTGCATCCTGCCGAAATCACATTCGAGTTGAACATTGTACCCCTTGAAGTCCGTGATTATTATTTCTCCAATAACGGTGACGATCAGGAAGATGGACTCACTCCGGCTACGGCTTGGAAATCAATCTCCAAGATTAATGAATATGTATTTATGCCGGGTTCAACCATTTATCTGGATGCGAATAGCGTATGGAATGAACAAATCAGACTGCGTGGCAATGGTGAGGAAGGAAATCCGATTACGCTTACAAAATATAATACGACCGATCCTAACCAACGACCGATCATTAATGGTGGTGGAACAGCGTCGAGCCCATCAGGGATTTCCTTAAACGGTACCATTGAGTTATATGACGTTAACTATTGGGTAGTCAGTGGAATTGAAGTCACGAACATCGGCAATGCAGCAGGTGACGGCCGTTCCGGTATCGCTGTAATGTCGCGGATTTCCAAGCTGAGTCAAGGTCAGTTTAATATTCAAGAGTATGCTGATGCTCGTATGCAAGGAATCGTTATTCGAGATAACTATGTTCATGATGTTAATGGGCTGCACCAAGCAAATGGAGCAAATAAGGTGTCCGGCGGCATCATTATTAATGGTTATGTAGATATATTGGTTGAAGGCAACAAAACCCTTCGCTGCGATAATGAAGGTATTCGCAATAATGCCTATGGACCAAGCAATCCAGGGACCAATAACACAGGTATTACTTGGAGTAACTCAAGCTATCCTTGGGCATCAAAAGCTGTGTTTAGAAACAACTGGGTTTCAAGTTCGGTTGGAGATGGTATTGTCATGTCCGGGGGAAACAACTCCCTTGTGGAAAGAAATGTGGTCACAGACAACGGTTACAGCTATCTAAGCGATAAGAGCGGCAACCTGGTTACGAACTGGGGACCAAATAATACAAACCCAACATATCTAGGTTCGCAAAACTATGCGGCCGCGTGGATTATGGCAAGTAAAGGTACGATCTTCCGCTATAATGAAGCTGTCGATAACCCTTATCATGCTAGCAATGACGGTATGGCTTGGGACATAGACAACTATTGTCAGGACAATGTATATGAATACAATTACAGCCGAAATAACTATGGCGGTTGGTATTTACAGATGAATGCTGCCAAGGGCAATATCGTTCGGTATAACATTAGCGTGAATGATGGTCGCAGCCCGGATTTTAACAAGAGCTTTAATAGTCTTATATTACTAGCGGGGGGTTCTTCAACGAGCGAGGAATTAAGCGGCTTATACTATAACAATGTTATCGTCACGCCATTAAAGAATAGCAGTTCGTTAGTGTTTGACCCGACAGCCTCCAACTTGAACATTTATTTCCAGAATAATATTTTTGCCTACACTGGGGAAAACAACCATGTTGGTCTGAAAGGCGGAGGAACATCAGCTCCATTTGCAGCCGGACGGTTTACGAACAACATTGTGTATCCGGCTAATCTTTTTGGTAGCATGAACGCAGGCGGGGGCGGGTATCTAGGTGCAGGCGTAACTGCAACAGACAACCGCTATGTAACAGATGAGGAACTACATTCTATATTAAATGATTATAAATCTACACCGGAACATTGGATTACTAACAGTGGAACAGTTGATGCCAAGCTTGATTATAGTGCGATGAACGGGTTCCGTCTTGCTGACGGTAATAACCTGGCCTTTGGTACAGGTGCCGAAATTGTGAGCCCATATGTGGATCGCGCGAATGCTCTACCTCATATGACGGAGAGAACAGACTTCTTCGGCAACCCACTTAGCGGCAGAACACCTTCCATCGGTGCACACAACCCTTATGCGGTGACTTTTGATTCTAATGGTGGCAGCGATGTTGCAATGAAGTTCGCTGATCTGGGCGGGACAATTACCGAGCCAACAGCGCCGACAAAAGAAAAAACGGTTTTCGACGGTTGGTATCAAGATGCAGGATTAAACGATGCCTGGGATTTCGTTGCTGATCCTGTTACATGGAATATTGAATTATATGCGAAATGGGCTGAAGGCGCAGGTACGGCGCCAACGATTACGACGAATTCGCTTGCGGATGGCAAAGTTGGACAACCGTATTTGGCAGTCTTTACCACTGATGGCGATAAACCGATCAAATGGGCCATTGTAGAGGGTCAATTGCCATCAGGATTAAGCTTGGATGAAGATGCAGGAATTCTATCTGGTACACCCGATCAATGGGGTCAATTTACGTTCAAAGTTCAAGCTAATAATGAAGCAGGCAGTGACACGAAACGGTTCAATATCGTGATCACTAAAGACGTCTACGGTGACACAGCTCCGGAAATTATAACTAAGAACTTGCCAAGCGGCAAAGTAGGACAACCGTATACGGCAACATTAGCGGTATATGGCAGCCAACCGATGACTTGGAAGATCCAGGGAGGAGCTTTGCCAGCAGATTTTAACCTAGATGAAACAACCGGCGTAATCTTGGGTACACCTCAAGAGGCAGGATATTACGAATTTAATGTTGCAGCAACGAATGACTTTGGTAAAGATGAGCGGGTATTAAGCATCGAGATTAAAGAGGATAAGCCAGTAGATACAGCTCCAGAGATTATCACTAAGAATCTGCCAAACGGCAAAGCTGGACAACCCTATACGGTAACATTAGCGGTATACGGCGACGAACCGGTTACTTGGACAGTGAGTGATAATTATTTACCTGTTGGGTTGAATTTAGAAGAAGCTACGGGTGTGATATCAGGGGTGCCTACTGAAGCGGGAACGTACAAATTTTCTGTTACGGCTTCCAATCATGCTGGCAGGGATACGACAGAGTTAACTATCGTAATTACTGCCAATGACAACGGCGGTAATAACAATGGCGAAAGTTCAGGTGGCCCAAGCAGTACGCCGACGCCTTCGCCAGAACCATCAGTAGCGGATCGTATGGATGCTACAATCAAAGAGCAGCTGAAGAAGGGCGATTCCATAGAATTGACGTTGTCAGCCGGAATAGACGAGCTTGAGATTCATAGCGATACGATCGGTGCAATTATTAAAGCTGACAAACCACTAATCGTTACGAATGACACCGTTTCGGTTGAATTATCACCTGAATTGTTGAAGCAATTGAATACAGGCAAGAAAATGAAGATTGTCATTAAACCTGTAGATGAAGGAGACTTAGTAATAGGGCGGGGTTATGAGTTGAAGATCTTCGCGGATGACCGGGAAATAAAGGAGTATAAAGGGCTTATACCCGTAACCTTCGATCTGACAAAAGAGAAGTTGTTGAATAACGATATCAGCATGTTATGCGGTGTCATTCTTCGGTTAGACGGTAGCATGGAACGTTTAGGCGGTAACTATGACCATAAGACAGGTAAATTTACCTTCACAGCAAAAGGGCTAGGCTATATCTTCGTTACAACGAAGCCTGAACCTGTGATATTGGAATTTACGCTAGGTAAGACAGGGTATAAATTAAACGGAAACGAAATGAGTATGGACGTTGCGTCGATGGTCGTTAAAGGAAGAACGTTAGTACCACTACGCTTCGTAGCCGAGAGCTTAGGAGCAAAAGTAGGCTGGGATAACATTACGAAAACCGTACTGATTACCTTGGAAGGAAAGACTTTGTCGATTGCGATCGGTGAACTTGCACCAGGAATGGATGTAGCTGCTGAAATTGTAAACGGACGTACTATGCTCCCATTACGCTTCATTGCTGAGTATTTTGGTGCAGATGTATTCTTCGATAATACTACAAAATCCATTCGTATCATGAAATAGTATTCGCTAACAAAATTTATTTTCATAGCTATTAAAAAAGTCCTGATGATAACTTTATCAGGACTTTTTTTTGCAATTTCGAGGATTTATAGCATTCAAGCTACTATTTTTAAGTAACTCATTTCGATAAATCACATATACCGTTTTTTTGAAATCGATTGTCAGATACTTTACAAAGAGATATGACATAAATCATAAAAAAGACACATCTTTTTGACGAGTATAGCTACATTGAGCTATAGGCAGTTATCTTCCTTTTATTTACACTTAAAGCGTATTCATAGAGGAGCGCTCACGATACTGAAACTAGTGTGCACAAAACGTCTCTAGCAATAGAAATCTCGCGATATAGTGGGGGGTACAATCAATCCAATATTTTGAAGGAATTAAGCTTTCATTCATTATTAGGTGAGTCAGTAGCAATTCTAAGCGAAAATAGCGCAGGTAAAACAACTTTTTCGTGCACTTCTTCAACTGGTTCGCAGAGAAACGGGAGGCTGAATCGGTATGAACCATTTATGATGAAACTGATGCAAGCTTCGGAGGTATCTAAGGATCGTAAAAAAAGGGGGCAGTGGTTATAGCCAAGAGAAACTATCATTCAGGCATTCTGAGAATTCTGGTCACGATATTAGCTACTCTCTTCTTTATCACACCAACCTATTGTAATGCAACTAATACGAATCCGGAAGCGATTCCACTGCAGCCGATTATTGATGCGGCTCGCAGCGGAGATTCAATTTCCCTCGCTCCGGGAACTTACCTGGGACCGGTTCGCATTGACAAAAGGCTGACCATCAGTGGAGAGGGAAGAGCAACATTAGTAAACTCTTCTCCAGACGCTAAGATTGCTGTCCTTATTCTCTCTGAAGGCGTACAGTTGGAAAATCTGAATATTCAACAAGACAACGACGAGGATGCGGCAGCGGTTCAGGTGGAAGCAGATAGGTTTATATTGAGGAATTTGACGATCCATACTGCGGGATTTGGAATTGTATTACGTGAGGCTGACGGTGGCATTATTGCAAATAATAAAATCCGCTGGTTTATTCCAAAAGGGACTGCTCCGGGAACAAGGGGCAATGGGATTGACCTATATAACTCTCACGGAACAAACATAAGTGAGAATGAAATCTCTTACTTGCGGGATGGCATCTATCTGGAGAACAGTCGCAATACGGTAGTTGACCAGAACAAGCTTTCGTATTTACGCTATGGTGTTCATTGTATGTATATCAATGGCTCTTCGGTCACCAACAACATTGGGGAATACAATGTGACGGGAGCAATGATAATGGGAGTGAAAGATGTTCTGGTTTCAGGCAATTCTTTTCGCAAGCAGAGACAGAATGTCCATTCCCAAGGGATTTTGCTATATGATGTGCATACCTCAAAAATTGTGAACAACGTGGTGGAAGGAAATCGTGTGGGGATCTATATGCAGCAGTCTTCAGACAACAACCTCCAGAATAACCTTGTGCTGCGGAACTATATTGGAATTCAGTTTGAAGAAGCAGAAGGTAATCGTTTTCAACGCAATGGTTTTGTTGCTAATGTCATTGAGGCACAAGCGACAGGAAGCAGGAATAATGAGATGAACAGTAATTTTTGGGATTCATTCGAGGGTCTTGATCTTACTGGGGATGGCATGAGCGATCTTTCTTATGCAATTAATCCCTTTTACCAGCAATTAATCTCCAAAACTGCTGCTTATCAGATTTTTTTCCAATCACCAGGCATGACATTTTTAAGCGATATGTATACAGACGGTAAAGCACAGTGGTCTACTGACTCGACTCCGCTAATGCAATTGGAGATAGGTGCGGCCGCTGAAGGGCAGACAAGTGGAGGCCAAGGATCAGTAATGATAGTAGGTTGGCTGCTTATGTTTTTTTCAGTGATTTTAATAATATACTTGGGGGTATTACGATTATGAAAAAATGGAATGTAGGTTTAATATTGGTCCTGAGTTTGTTAGTCTTGTCAGCTTGTGGAGTCAAGAAGTACAAACCTTTGGCTATAAATGAAGCGGTAGATATTTGTGTGATTTGCAACATGCAGGTTAAGGATGATGCTTATGCCACTCAATTGACGACCAAAGATGGTAAAAATTATAAGTTTGATGATATTGGTTGTATGAACGAATGGAAGGAAAAGAACGGGACCAAGGACATTGGAATGGACTATGTCAGGGATTACAACGACAAAGAGTGGATTGAATTTAGCAAAGCGAGCTATGTCTATGATGAGTCTCTGCGTACACCTATGGCCTATGGTGTAATTAGCTTTAAGGATAGCACTGCTGCTGAAGATTTTGTAAAGGAGCAAGGGGTAGGTACAGTACTGACTGCCGGAGATTTGGCATCCCATGAATGGAAACAAAATACGGATAATATGAATATGGATATGCATGGTGAAGAAGGTCATATGGACGACCATATGTCTGAGGATCAGGATGGTATGCATAATGACCAAGAGACGGGCATGTAATTATGGCTGACATGCTGCAAGTGGCCCGTAGAGAAATTAAAATGGGATTTCGCAATCCTTGGGCTTATTCTTTTTTGGGCCTATTCTGTACATTTAGTTTAGGCCTTTTGCTAATTAATTCACAAAATGTGGTCGAAGGGTATACAGCTGTCACGGGTTCCATGTTAAGTCTTATTGTTTATCTTTTGCCTCTAATGACCTTGTTTTTAGGTTCCTTCTCTTTAACTTCGGAAAAGGAGGAGGGTAGCTGGCAACTGCTGGCAACTTACCCAATTGGAACGTTCTCTTTTATTCTGGGCAAGTATATGGGACTGGCCTCTGTGCTGCTCATCATTGTGGCTTTTGGTTATGGGTTGATGGGGATGATGTCTGGATTGATGGGCATGGCCTTCAATTCCAGTACGTACTTTCTTTTTCTGGCTTTTTCAGCCGGTCTGGTTATATTATTCTTGACGATTGCCTTATTGATTGGTTCATTGTCCGGTAACCGCTGGCAAGCCCTGACGGTGTCCGTCGCAGTATGGTTCTTCTTGGTCATTGGCTGGCCGACTTTTCTGATAGCTGGTTTAGGTTTACTACCTTATCTCTGGATAAAGCCTCTGCTCGTGGCACTCACCATTCTGAATCCTGCGGAGCTAGTACGTTTATTCGTTGTGATAAAGCTAGGTGGAGGCTCAGTACTGGGACCTGAGTACTACCAGTGGGTAGAGTGGATTAGAGGATCTAACGGTACTTTGTTGTTTGTGGGAGTATGCCTGATTTGGATACTAACCTCGATTCTATTCGTTTATTGGATTTGGGAAAGGGGGCGTTCCCGTGGATAATTTATTTGTAAATGTGAAGGGAATCTCTAAGATTATAAAAAAGAAAACATTAGTAGAGGAAATCAGTTTTCAAATTCCTCGTGGAAGTATATTAGCGCTATGTGGCGGAAACGGGGCAGGAAAAAGCACAGTTCTGCGGATGATTGCAGGTATTCTTCAGCCAACAGCAGGTGAAATTTCCGTAAATGGTCTTCGCTGGAGTGATTCACGCAAACAATTCTCGACGCAGATCGGATATATGCCTGATGATTATCAGTTTACACATGGTCTGTCTGCTGCAGAGATTCTAACTTTTTGGGCAGCGCTTCGTAAAGTTCCTAAAAGGAAAGCAAGAGTCGAAGAAATACTCGTCTTAGTAGGACTAGAGGACAAACGTAATCTTCTGGTAAACACTTTCTCCAAAGGAATGCGTCAGCGTATCTTGTTCGGTCAAGCGTTGATAGCCAAACCGCCATTGTTGATTATGGATGAGCCTACCAACGGTCTCGACCCTTTCTGGATGAATAAATTCGTTAATCTGCTACAAGGCATAAAGGCAGAAGGATATACGGTGGTGTTCTCAACTCATCAACTGGAAATAGCAGATAAGGTAGCCGATCAAATTGTTTTTCTCAACCATGGAAAATGTGTTGGTTCAGGTCCGACTGAAGGTTTTCAATCAGAATTCGGTTCTTTATACGCAGCCTTTAATCATAGTCTGGGTCTGAGATGAGGATAAACCGAATCATTGCCTTGCTAGTCGTTGTCGGGGCTATTTGGGCCGTCGTATGGGCATTTATAGATAATGAAAACAAGGTTCCATCTGAAAGGATTCAAGTGGGGGCTGCCGCTCCTGACTTTGAAGCTACTACACTTACCGGCGAAAAAATTACCTTGAAGGATTACAAGGGGAAAAGAGTGCTGCTTAATTTCTGGGCCTCATGGTGCAAGCCTTGCATGCAGGAAATGCCTCTGCTGAATGATATTCACATGTCTTCGGGGGATCAGGTTGAAACGTTGTTTATTAATGTTGGAGAATCTAAAGGGACGGTATCAGAATATCTGAAAGGACACCAGTTTTCGTTTCCTGTCACTATTGATGTTACCGGGAAAATCTCTATAGCCTTTGGAATTACTGCGCTTCCTTCAACCTTCATAATTAATGAAGATGGAGAGATCGCAAAGATTAGGCTGGGCGAAATCGAAGATTACACGTTGCTGCAGCAATGGCTGGAGGATGCGAAAAACATAAAATGAGGAGGTTGCTCCAAAGATATAAAAGATGGCTGTTGAAGCTATCTTTTTTATTATGGCTTTAGCCAGTTAAGTGCGTGAAGCGCGGGAAATCCGGTGAAGCCATCTTTTAATGACATCAATAGTAGCTTTGCAAAGAATCAAATCATCGAGTTATCGATCCTTTTGATTGAGAATTATTATCACTTGTTGTATATTAAGAACGATACATATAATTGAGTATGGAGGATATATAATGCAAATCTATTGGACTAAAATAAATAAGATTATTGAAGAAACACCTGAAGTTAAAACGTACCTGCTAGACTGTCCGAAAGACTTTACATGGGAAGAAGGTTCCCACACCCACTTCGCACTGGAAGGTTTTAATGCCGGAGATAAACCAAATCGTGGCCTGATTCGCCATATGTCAATCTCTACTTTACCACACGAAAAATCAATCGGTATCACAACACGAATCAAAGAGCAGTGCTCTGAGTTTAAAACGATTTTAAGAACTCTTAAAGTCGGCAATGAAGTTGCAATATTCAAAACTCATTCGAATCTACCGCTTAAAAGAGAAGATAAAAATGTTTACCTGCTGTCATCAGGTGTCGGACTGGCAACTTTCAGACCTCTTGTTCTTGATTATTTCGAACATGCTGACAATGTCAATCAAATTCATTCCCTGAACATAGATTCATCAAAAAATTTCTTATTCACTAATATTTTCGAATCCATTCCTGATAAGAAGTTCACATCACAGTTCGTCGATAATCGTAAAGACTACTATGAAGAAGTGAAAAATCTTGCTACAGACAAGGATGGACTTTTCTATGTTGTCGGTAGTGACGAATTCCTCGTTCAGAACATTGAAGTACTGCGTGAGCAGGGCATCAAGCCAGATCAGATTATGCTCGACAAGCGTGAACAACAACTACCTGAGTTTTTATCATTTGATTTGTAATTTTAAGTAAGTGTTTCGATCAGATGACTATGAAAATAGTCTTATTGGAAATGGGAATATTACAACTTCAATTGATTCAACTTACACATTCAATGATATTAATAAAAAGAATAAATTAATAACTCAGTGCTGACCTTTCTAATGAAGGTCAGTTTTTTTAGTAAAGATAAATTTCCGATTACTTGTTATTACTGTCAGAGGACAAAAACTCGCATCCTTAGCCGATTTGTTCGGGATCGGCAGACTGTTAAACTCCCATGAAAATTAACTTTGCAATCACAGTAAAAGACAACAGTAAATAGTACGCAACACATTTCACGATGAACCGAATTACAATATGTAGTCGCGGTTCTTATTTTAAATAAACAGACATTCGAAAAATCGTAGAGAGAAGAACTTTATTTAAGTTGATTAATGAAATAATCATAAGATGTAAAACCACAGTTTTTTATGCCACGCAATAGCTGTATATGGAAGTAAAGACCGACATATAGACTGTAGAAGGAGCTGGATGAAGTTACGAACTAACTAACTATTACTGTCAGGAGACAAGAACATAGTCCTATAAGAACCGAGCCCCGAGCGGTTTTTGTATTTAAGGGATCAAGTTCTTGTCCTTTACTCCAGACAAGAACTTGATCCCTTAGCCGTTAATGGACAGGAACATGGCCCTATTACCGATTTGATATTCATCAAATAAGTTTGGAATTAATTAACTATTTTCTCAAGGACAAGTATATAGTCGCATTGACGATTAAATGAATATCTAATGAAAGGTTAAATACTTAACGTTGGGGCAACTTTTACTCCTTGGTTTCTTTGTCCTTGCCGCCAATATTAAATCCTAACTTTCCATTATATTTGCCTACCTGTCCGGCAACTCCTAAGCCTGCTCCTTGACCGCCGCCGAGTTGTGCCTTGGCCTTGGCGCCGAGACCATTTTCGCCACCAAGCTGCAAATGGGTTTGCAGTCCCGCGCCTTGAGTGAACCCCAAGTGTCCTTCTGTATCAGCACTCATACCGTACTCTCCTCCGACCTGCGCCCCCGTATGAAAACCTGCCTCTTGACCGCCACCTATTTGGGTTTTTGCCTGAGCCGCAATCCCGTACTTGCTTAAGGCCTGGGCTTCGGCATTGAGCCCTAGACCCTGGCTGCTGTCCAGATGAGTATTGCCTTGCGCATGGATTCCATATGAAGGAGTGCCCATATGGCCGCCCGCATACATACCCATGCTACCTAAGGCTAAATTCCCGCCAGCGTTTAAACCAATGCCGTGTTTACCGCCTACTTCTCCTCCGGTATTTAGCTTAATCCCCTGACCTTTGCATACATTTTCGTTCATATAACCTTTTAAAAGTTCTTTTTTGTTGTTTTCGCTGTCTGAGGGTTGATCTGCCAGACTGCTTTCTGAACGGAAGAGATGGTAGTAATGAGAGTAAGGGAAAGGATCGTAACGGGTAAAGTAAGGGTGTACGGATGGATTAGCCTGGCTGTTTGGATATTCGTTCCCAAAGGTCATCTGGGATACCTCCATTATTCTATTTATTACAATAGCCTATTCATGGATGAGTTGAAGTGATACCCTTCCTAAGTAAACCGTTTGAATTCAAGGTTCGCAGCCGATGCACAAAGAGCCAGGCGAAGTATCACTATTTTTAACGGGGAAATCTACAATTACCGTGAGCTGCGTGAATCGGTGCCGGCGGCGTGGCCAGCTGCTGTGCACAGCACACCTGGTTGCTTCGGACACATAGGTGGGTGGAACGACCGAAGTCAGTGGCCCATCTCGTTAATTTTGCAAGAAAACATGGTTATTGATCAAGTCATTTATATGGGTGGATTTTAAATGGCGGAAAAAGTGGGGGAATCGGCAAAGGGAAACCAGATGGTGCGATGGGAGTCGGTGGCTGCTCGCCGGCCGCAGCCGGGGAAAGGGTCACCTACCTCTTTGGCCTGAGCGGCTGCGGTATCAGACGTTCCGGACGACGGCGGTAGTCGCAGCATCGGTGAATTCCCATCCGGTTGCTTCAGCCACCAGGGTAACACGTACCGGGAGTAAAGGAAGAAAGTCGGGCGTAGCCGGTGCGAGGTAACAGGGAAGGGCGGTGTGTGGCGACCGCCGCCAAAGGGGCCGGCCAGATGGTCCTTTTCTTTATCATCGGCTATCCGCGGGGACTTGGTGGTCGTTACCAGACGTTTCATACGACGACGGCTGCCGCCCGGATGAAGCAGAAGGCCTTATAACTAGTTGGCAAGCTCATCATCTTGTGCCGGAAAGTGCAAAAGCAGCAGAAGAAGCAAGAAGATTATTAAAAGATGAGTTTAAGATTGATATAAACTCAGTTGCAAACGGTCTTTGGTCACCCAAACAAAAAGGTGAGGTTTTCATTGAAAATGTTGATTGGGATGGAGTCACCACTGTACAATTGGCTACTCATAATGGAAGACATACAAATACCTATAGTCAATATGTGACTGATAAATTACAAGAAGCGTTCGATAGATATGGTCCAGATGGATTAAACTATAATCAGGTGGCACTGACAAATGAGGGAGTTAAAGTTTTGCATGAAATAAGAAAAGATTTAATAGAAGGAAGGATAGCGCTTGGTAGAGTGAAATAATATAAGGAGGTGCAACAATGAAAGTATGGCGATGGGGGTTTGAAGCGGATAAATACGAGACTTTTTCTTTCCCGAACCCAGAAGATTCAAAGAAATATTTAAGAAGTAGATTTAATACTGAACCACTTGGTGAAGAATGGCAGAATGTCCATGTTGAAATCACTGGTTCCCGTAAAGTCGGTGATTGTACTGGTGTAAACAGTAACATACCGATATTCAGTGAACAAGCTGTTCAAGTGCTAGCACCTTATTTAACATCTAATGTGGAGCTTTTACCCTTACAGCACCCGACAAAGAGTTTCTATGCCGTCAACGTAACTCGTCTTATTGATGGACTCGATTACGAAAAGTCCATTATAGAGTACATTGAGGAACACCCGAACGTTATAAAAAATGTTAGTAGTTTCGCTTTCAAAAAAGATATCATTCAGGATTATCCAATTTTTAAAATCCCTGAATATAAGCGTCTTCGTGTATTTGTAACAGATACTTTCAAATCGGCCGTTGAAGCGAGTAAATTGAAAGGTTTCACATTTGAGTTATTGTGGGACTCTGAAGCAAACCTGAATACAGAAGCAGATCTAGAGCGCCAATATCAGGAGATGCTCGCGGCTGTAGAGCGTAACAAGGGTACTGAATTTTCATTTCAGGAGGCTGAACGTCGGATACTAGATGGAGAAGGCTGCGCAAGCGGTAAGTGGCGCCTACAGCATGCTCCCGATGGGACAGTCCGACTAGGAAATCTGCAATGGGATGGTACCTATAACTGGATACAACCCATTTTTCATCCTCCGATTTTGCTCGACCTGATGTGGCATAAGGTAAATATCCTGCCGATCGATTAGTTAGCTATTTTAAATAAGCGGGCTGTCTTTAGAAAAAACTTACTGAAGCAGTCCGCTTTTCATTACGACATTTAGTTGAAACTATTTTGTATCAATTTCTATGCGTAGAAAATAAAAGAGAACAAATTCATATTTAGTACCTTAAGTGACTGTTTTCTTTCGTATTACTAATTAATCATTTCAAAGCTAATCTGATTTCATGGAATGAGCAAGATAAACATTTGGATAGACGGTGAAATAGCATTGGTCCAATATGTTTATGATAATCATAAATCAACCTTAGAATATCTTCTAACAAAGAGAAAAGATTGGAATAATGAAAAGCTGCGGGAAATAGACTGGATATTAATGGAAGATACAAAAGAGCCGGATCTGATCGATTATGCTATAAAGTACAGTAAGTTAGAATCGACTGAAGAGGTCGATAAATGTATCCATCTAATTGAAGAGAAAATCGTTTAATTACAAGCCTGAGTCATTTGATTGGGATTGGGATGATAATGATGACTGAGAAGTGGGGTCAGATTAATTTTTCGTTAGTCGAGGTTAATGTTATCCATGCTGACACATTCCTAATAGCCGCTTAAATGCCTTCTTACCATAAATAACATACCTTATTAATGGTAAAGGAATGTGGAATGAAGGATATTTTGATGGAATTAATAACAATGTAGGTAACTTTGTGTCATTGGACAACTGTCGGATGACAAGAATGTGTTCCGCATAGAACCCGCATTAATTGCGGGTTTTTCTTTTTTACGGTACATATTCTTGTCAAAAGCTAATGACAAGAATATGTACCGAATGCCGAAATAGGCCAAGAATATGTACCGTTAACCGATAATTAATATATTCAAAACCAAACCACCGGAAAGACGTCAAAAAAGCATGATATTACTGTAAGAGGGAGTAAGAATTTCTGGGCCGGACTAACAGGCAGGATTGTTCAACAATTTCACGAATAACCTTTAGGATAGACTTTTTACGAAGTTCGTAAAAAGGACGTTATACGCAATTGCACAAACACCTGAAACCATTTCCAAACACAATCGCAGCATATTGTAAATAAATTTCAATTAGGTGAAGCATGAAAGTTTTTGATTACTTAAGAGGCTCAACCTAAAAATTAGCGGTTGATATTTTCATCCTAATAAGCGTAGCCGATTGCATTCGATTAAAATACCAGCTTTGTAACATCGACGATTGCGCGTGAAATAATGTCGACGCTGATATGCTTTGATGCGATTATGTCTTCCTTCCAACGTCGCATTCGTCCAGCGGCAGCTATGGTAGTTCACAATTTCCTCTTCCCAATTTCGCATCGTTTTCAAGGCGCTTTGCATCGCTTCGTGCTCAAGGGCTTCCCCCTGCTGACACCAACGAGTAAACCCAAGCTGGGCCACATGGTGATTTGGCGAATAATCATACCAGTGAGAAACGCCTCTTTCCATTCCCATACCTCACGCAGCAGCGGCGAGAATGCCAGCAGTTGATCTAACTGAGTTCTGCTCTTTTCGGGTAAGGAATCTGCAGGCGGATTCAGCAGGCGATGATGACTTTTCAAGATGACTTTGGCCCGGGGGAAAAGGGTAGACTGAACTGATTTCCGGACCGCCTGGACACTTTCAATGACGCAACCGTGAACGTGGAACCGATCGGCAATTCGGAGCGCCCCCGGAAAACATTCGCTGAGCCAAGTGTGATACGTTTGAGCCAGATCCATAACAACTGCCTTGGGATTTAGGTTCAAAAAATCGGGATGTTGCTGGGCATACGCACGTAACGCATCCAGCTTTCGCCCAGCCAGCAGGTCTAGCATGGTTTCGCCTCGAAGATCGTGAATGCCAGTATTGTAGGTGTATCCTTTTTTGATCGCAAAGTCGTCGATGCCGAGCACCAGTTCTGGCGTGTCTTTGGCTTGACGCCAAGCCTGCTCAAGTAGACGCTCATTCTCTGCGGGCAAGGCCTCTTGATGCATGCGCTGAACCGTGCTGGCAGGTAGATCTTGCATTCTCGCCTATGCGCTGCCGTGGAGCCCAGTGCCTGGTTTACAGTCTGTGAGCGGAAAAAGACGGCTGTATTGTTCCTTGGGACCCACCCATGCATACGACCAAACAAACCCAATCTTGCACCGCGAGCAGGCTAAGCGCAGCGAGGGAATATGCAAAAAGCACTTTTTACCAAAGATGCTGACATGACGAATCTTGCGCGACTTATTGCGGCCATCTCGCTTCACCGCTTGTTCGGAGTGGCAGATTGGGCAGGGCTGTTTGTGTGCCACCGGTGAGGCTTCCAAATGCACTTCCGTTGCATTGTGGGAGAGAACGTTATGCAGTTGTAGCTCTGGTAATCCGAGCATTTCGTTAATATACTGGAGTGGCATCTGTCATTTCCTTTTCTTGTTGTTTGGTAGGACTTACAACAATACAGGATTTGCAGATGTTTTTCCATTTCTATCCTCGTTTTTTTTCCGCACTCAATTTTCAACCGCTAATTTTGGGTTTGAGCCTATATATGACTCAAATATGTAGCTATGTTACAACCGGAATATGTGAAAAGAGAAAATGTGAAGTGAATTTATTTTTAAATGATTTTATTAATAGAGTTTACAATACTGATTTACGAGATATTGGTTTCGAATGCTTAGATATTTCAGGAGCAGATGGAAAAAGGCCTGAAATTTCTTTCGTTTTTGGTGGACAAAAAACAGTAATAGAGGCTAAGACATTAGTTAATCCAGAAATAAATATAACAATATCCTTTACTGGTAGCGTCAAGAAGTTTGTGTAAAAGAGTAGAAGTAACTCTACGAGTGTGTTTTAGGTATGCAGGTGTTTCTGGGGCGGGGGAACCCCGCCCCCAGAAACAGGACGAGCGGAAGCTACTCTCCTTCCCGTGTTGGTATTGTTGGATAGCGGGCTTCGAACAGCTCATTCAGCTTCTTTTTCACCGCATCCACACCAAATCCTGGGACTACACGTTCTGCAAAGCGTTCATTGTAATCCGTCGCTTCCAAGTACACGATTTTCTCCGCCGCGTCCATATTGGTCAGACTATTCATTGGTTTGAGTCGCTTACGGATTTCCTTATTCATTCGCTCGATCGGATTCGACGTGTAGATGGCTTTGCGGATCTCCGCCGGGTACTTGTAGAACGTCAGTAAGGTTGACAACTGTTCTTCCCATGAGGCCATTTCTTTCGGGTACAGCTTGCCCCACCGGGCTTTGACCGTATCGAATGCGGCCCGGGCTAACTCTTCATCAGGTGCGGTATACACGGTCTTAAGGGCTTCAATGACATCGGTTTTGTGTTCCACCCGGATTTTAGGAAATGTCGCTCGCACTTTGTGAACCACACAGTGCTGCACATCGGCTTGAGGATACGTTTCTTTAAATGCAGCGTCGAGTCCCGGCAGGCCGTCAAACACCCCCAGCAGGACTTCCTGTGCACCACGGGTGTAGAGGTCTTTTAGGACTTCCCGCCAGCCCATTGGAGCTCTCTTGACCGCCGACGTAAAACCCGAGGATTTGACGATGTCCCTCTTCAATGCCCATGGCAAAATAGATGACTTCACCGTCGACGGTGCCTCGTTTGAGCTTCACATAGAGACCGTCCAGGTAAATCACGGAGTAGCGTTGGGCGAGCTGACGCGCCTGCCAGTTCTGAATGTCCTCCAGCACCGTTGCGGTAATGTTGCTCACGGTCGTTGCGGAATAATGGCTGCCGAACATACTTTCAATGAAACGGGCCACGTCTCGTGTGCCCATGCCGCTTTTGTACATTTGGATCACCGCCTCTTCCAGCCAGCCGTCTCTGCGTTGATACGGTTCAAACATTTGTGTCTGGTAGTATCCTTTACGGTCTCTAGGCACCTCTAGATCCTCCAAATGACCGTATTTGGTGTGCAGACTCCGTTTGTAATATCCATTGCGGCTGTTACGCTCACCCGCTTGCTCATTCTCCATGAAGTGCTGAATTTCCGTTCTCATGATAGATTCCAAGTTGTCTTTGACAAACGTAGTGACAAGATTTTCAAATAGATTATTCATGAGATTTTCGGGTACAATAGTCATCGAGTAGGGTTCCTTTCTTGGTGGTTTCGCAATCCCGAGAATACCCTACTTTTTTGTTGCCTGCTAGGCTCCAAATCTTGGTACACAACTTACTTTACGCCATCCCTTTACTGAAAAAATTGCTGAATTGATAGAGAACTTTAGGGGCAAAAATAAAGAGATACGCAAAAAGATTAACCGAAAAAATCCGAGATAATGGGTGTTAAACTGACTTTTGATGGAACAATATTAAGCTTATCAGCTATTTTAGGTAATAAATACAATGACTTAGAGAAGGAAGATCTAACCTCTAGAATATTTATGCAGTATACAATGAAGCTAAATATATGAGAAAAGGAAATGCAGAGTTCGGAAGTATAACTTTGGATGTTTCCAAATACATGAAGCTTAAGTTTAATAATCTGAATAAAGTGAAAAGAAATCTATATAAAAGACCTGAAATTAGTGATTTAGATGATATATATACTAATGGAGCTGAATTTTTAGAACATTCTATTAAAACTGAAGAGTATATTAAATCTGGTGAAAAGAAGTTAAATATTTCTCTTCAACTTACAGACTCAATTAGTGAAACCTTGGTTCCTTGTAGTGTACTAAGCTCTACGTTTTTATCCTCAACAAGCCACATTAAAGATACGATTAGATCAGCTGATAAAAAGCTGGGAACATACAATAACGAATATAAGAAAATTCTTATTTTTAACAACAATTTTTATAGACTGATGACGGGAATAAATGACGGATATGAAGAGTTAATTCGTGAGATACGCAATAATGTTAAAGAAAGTATTATAGATGAGGTATGGATTGAATACACAGAAGTGTTCACTGAACTTGATTATTCTGATTACATTGAAGCAGTTTCGGAAGACAGAAAAGGATATGAACGAATATTACGAAAAGTGAAAAATTAGTTCACTGAAAAAGCTTCTTTTAAGAAGCTCAGGCTGTCGAGAAAGTCTCGACAGCCTTCTTTATGCCCTAATTATTTAAGACGACACCGCGTTAATGTTGTATAATATAGGTAACTATTTATAGAACGGATGGTGTGTTGAATGTTACGTTCCAACCGAGAAAGACAACAATCCTACGAATTTGTTTCCATAGAAGATTTGGTCCCCGAAGACCACTTGCTTCGAAAGGTGGATAAATATATCGATTTTTCTTTTATTGATGAAATGGTTCGACCGCTATACTGCGCCGATAACGGACGCCCAGCTATAGATCCAGTTATTTTATTTAAGATGATTTTTCTTGGATACTTTTACGGTATTCGTTCCGAACGTCAATTGGAGCGAGAAATCCAAACCAACTTGGCCTATCGTTGGTTTTTGGGTCTAGGGCTTAGCGACAAGGTTCCTGACCATACAACGATTAGCTGGAACCGGCGGACCCGGTTTAAAGATACAACGATTTTTCAGGATATTTTCGATGAGATTGTTCTCCAAGGTATTTCGCACCGAATGATTGGCGGACGTGTTCTCGTGACCGATTCGACCCATGTGAAAGCCAATGCGAATAAACATCACTATACCAAACAACAAGTACTACAAAATACCAAAGATTACATTGACGAACTCAATACCGCCGTGGCTGATGACCGGAAAGAACATGGAAAAAAGCCCTAAAACCCAGAGAGGAAGTGAACGAAGAGAAAGAAATTAAAGTGAGCACAACTGATCCAGACAGTGGATATATGATTCGTGATGGCAAACCAGAAAGCTTCTTTTATTTGGACCACCGTACGGTCGATACCAAGTACAACCTCATTACCGATGTGCACGTAACGCCCGGAAATGTCCATGATTCCGTGCCCTATTTGTCGCGTTTAGGTCGCCAGCAAGATCGTTTTGGGTTTGCAGTTGAGGCTGTTGCACTCGATTCAGGATATTTGACTACACCGATTTGTCGGGGGCTACAAAGACGAAAGATTTTTGCCGTGATTGCTCACCGGAGGTTTCACCCCAAGCAAGGCTTGTTTCCAAAGTGGAAGTTTACCTTTGATCCCGAACGTAATCTATATGTTTGTCCAGCGAGTCACGAATTGAAATACAGAACCACAGACCGCAAAGGTTACCGACAGTATGCTTCCAATCCGGAGTATTGCAAGAGTTGCCCGTTGCTGGGTCAATGTACACAGTCCCGAAATCATCGAAAGGTGGTAACCCGGCACGTTTGGGAGGACAGTAAAGATTGGGTTCGGAACAACAGGCTCAGCAAGTCTGGCAAACAGCTGTACCGCAAACGAAAAGAAACGATTGAGCGAAGCTTCGCGGATGCTAAAGAGCTCCATGGGTTTCGCTATTGCCGTTTGCGCGGACTCCGGAACGTCAGGGAACAAGCACTGATGACGGCAGCCGTGCAGAACATGAAGAAGATGGCGATCCACCTGGATAGCCTGGAAAAGTAGGGGTAATCCCCCTACTTTCCCGATTTTACAGCCACCTAAACATGAAAAGAAACCCAAGATATTAAAATAACCTGGGTTTCTCGACACTCTGAGCTTCTTTTAAGAAGCTTTTTCTTTTCCTAAAAATTAACTTACATTTTTTCTACACAAAATTTATATATAATAAGGGAAATTGGAACGGAGCAGGTGAACATATTGTCTATACATCAAGTTTTAATTGCAGATAGTGAATGGAATATGAGAAAATCGCTTCGGTTTTATCTGGAGAAACAAGGGTTTTATGTAAAAGAAGCGACTACAGGAACAGAAGCACTGGAAATGTTAAAGAAGTACTCATTTGATATTATATTATTGGATATTATTTTGCCTGATATGGACGGATGGCAAGTCTGTAAGGTAGTCAAGGAAACCGTTTTTGTACCTATGCTGATATTAACGGAACAGGGAGATACTAAGGACAAGATTCGCGGGCTTAGGATTGGAGCTGACGATTACCTAACCAAGAATATTGAACCTGAAGAGTTATTAGCCCGCATATACTCCATTCTCCGGAGGGTAGCAATTACAAAATCCATGTTTGAAAAAGAAAGATCCCTTGAATTCCCTGGGTTAATAATATATCCAAAAAAGAGGGAGATTTATATTGATGGGATCTTGGAGGGGTTTTCTCAAAAGGATTTTGATTTGATTGTTACTCTTGCTCAAAGAAGAGAAAAAACTTTTACCAGAGAGGAATTGGTGGATAGTGTATGGGGATATGATTTCGAAGGAGAAAATCGTGTAGTTGATACCCATATAAAGAAAATTCGCCAAAAATTCCAAAACGCTGGGCTTAAATATAGTCCAATTCAGACGGTTCGGAGTATAGGGTATAGATTTTTTAAACAGGATTGAACAATTTATATAATTCAATATTACCTATAAGGACACCATGAGATTTTAGTGCTTGGTTATATGTTGATTGTTGTAGCTTTGACGTTAACTGGTAATCAGAATTAAATCATTTTAAGATGGTGAGCTGATGTTTTCTATTTATTCAAAACAAGTTGCAGAATTGTTAAGTGCGCTGGGGATATGGTCATTTCTGATAAGCATTGGAATTAGTATTTTTATAAGTATCATCGGAGTAATTCCTTCAGTTTTTATGACCACCGTAAATGTTTTGATTTTCGGATTCTACCCTGGTTTTTTGCTCTCGTGGATTGGTGAGGTCTTAGGTGCAGGGGTATCCTACAATTTATATCGATTAGGTGTTCAAAGAGTGAACAAGCTTAGAAGGGTAAATTATCTGTGGTTAAATAATCTTAACAATATGACTCCACTAAGGCAGTTTTTCATCTTGTTGTTGGCTAGGCTCATACCCTACGTACCATCCTCCATTGTAACATTGGTAGCCACCACATCCAGTATGACTTTCTTGAACTATATGTTGGCAACTGCTGTAGGCAAGCTTCCCTCCATTTGGTTAGAAACCTTACTTGCTTATGGATATGTAAAAGTAGAAAATAAATCAATGAAAATAATAATTACAATAATGTCACTACTTTCTCTATATATTATTATCCATACAAGTAAGATGAAAAATGGTAAGTTGAATGAAATTCACGAAAATGATCACTAATCCTAGAAATTTATGCATTGTACTATAAAATTGTGTGGTATTTGTGTTGTTTGAAAATAAAAATAGAAAATTTTATATCGGATTGACACAGTGAATATAAATACAATACTATAGCAATAGTTACAAAAAATTAATTAATTATTGCCGAATTTCGTATTGAAAACGGGGGAACCATTCTTGGGTGAATTATTCTTGAAAGCAAAGGAATATAGGGAACCTTTAACCGAACCCTCA